>JAKFUY010000034.1 GCA_021732495.1 Legionellales bacterium
CCCTATGTCTGATAACAAAAACTTTGATGATGAATATCAATATGTAGAAGAGTCTGAAAATGGTCCCGCTTTGACTGAAGAATCCGAAGCAGTTTCTGAGGAGGAGAGCGACCTCTATGCCGATAAAATAACAACAGCACTTGGGAAGCCTGATGTACGAAGAAATGCGATTATAGTAATCCTTGCTTTGTTTTTTTTAATTGGTTTTATCAAAATATTCAGTTCCTCAATGTTTAAAAATAAAGAGTCTTCAGAACCGTCCCCAAGCGTGCAAGTTAAACCAGAGCCACAACAAGCGATTCAAGCACCATCCACCAATCAGGCTTCTTCACAAGAAATAGATGGGTTAGTCAATAATCAAAAAAATATACAAAATACGATGAATGGATTTAATCAACAGATTTCACAAATGACATCACAAATGAATACACTTGCTGGAAACATTCAAACATTACAGCAGCAATTGGTCGACATGCAAACAAAGCAAGCTGTAATAATTAGCTCGATTGAAGAATTGGCCAAATCTCCGAGGCCACGTCAAAGTGTTGTTCATCATCAAGAGAAATCCTATAGGGAGAGGGTGTTTGTGGGTCCGCGCTACTTTATACATTATTATATCCAAGCCATTATTCCAGGTCGAGCATGGCTTATTAATAGTGAAGGACAAACATTAACAGTTCGATTGGGCTCTAATGTTCCAGGATATGGTAGCGTGCAAGCCATTGACCCATTGCAAGGAAGAGTTAGAATGTCTTCAGGCAAAATCCTAAGATTCAATCAAGATATATAGCAGATATTTTATGAACCAGAAATTAATCAATATCTTTGCAAATTTAGGACCTTCACTCTTAAGTATTGAGAAGCTACTAACTGCAGGGGCTTATATTATTGGTGTTGCTTTTATCGTTCGAGGGGTGATGGCGTTGAAGCAGGTGGCTGAGCATAAAAACAGCATGCAACAACATACAATGAAAGAACCTTTTTTCTATCTTTTAAGCGGAGCAATGCTTTTATATTTCCCCTCGGCCTTGAATGTTTTTTTGGTTACCACATTTGGAAGTGATCAAATTCTTTCTTATAATTCTTTAAATCTCTCGAGTACATTTTTTTCTAACGCACAAAATTTATCTGAAAATCTATTGTTATTTGTTCAAGTGATAGGAATTATAGCGTTTATCAGGGGTTGGATTATTATTGCTAAGAGTACCTCTCAAGGAGGGCAGCAGCACGGTGGTTTAGGCAAAGGTTTGATGCATGTTTTTGGAGGCGTATTAGGAATAAACATTGTACAAACCTTAAATGTGATTAATAATACTCTAGTGGGTGGATAAAAAATAAAAATAAAAAGGAAAAAATATGATCAATTTTAAACAAGTAAAACCAATTAAAAAAACTTTGATGTGGCTATCTTTTTTAGGAACTGTTTTTGCTGCGAATGTATATGCAACAGCAACAATAGGTACTCTTGCTGCCAATGTTACTAAATCAATTGGTGCTTTGACGCAATTGGTTACTGCTGGTGCTTATGTCGGTGGAACATCAATGTTTTTGATTGCGATTTTCCAATTTCGTCAACATAAAGAAAATCCCAGTCAGGTCCCTTTAAGCAAGCCGATGATGTTTTTGGCGATAGCTGGCGCACTTTTATTCCTACCTAGCCTTATTAAGGTTACAGGACAAACTATTTTTGGAGGAGACCAAGTCATTGGTACTGCATCAGGACTACTGCCTACTAAATAAGGTCAATAAAAGCCACTTATGCCAACACAAAAATACTTAAAATTAGATTTACGGGCGTCAGCAGATAGCTGGCGCTTGTTTTCTGCACGTAAGGCAGATCGAAATTTTTCAAATTTTGAAACAAAAGTATGGCAAAGAGATACCTATAAATGCCGATTTTGTGGGTTTCAGGCACATAAATATCAGGAAGTGATTAATATCGATGGTAATTTTAGAAATAATAAATTAGACAATCTTGCTACGTCCTGTGTTTTTTGTACACAATGCTTTTTTTTAGAATCAATTGGTGTTGGTGGTTTTGGAGGGGGTATTTTGATCTATGCGCCTGAATTATCCCAAAATCAAATCAATAGCATTTGCCATGTGTTGTTTTGTGCTATTGCGAACAACTCCGCTTATAAAACCATTTCACAAAATATATATCTAAATCTCAAGTTAAGAACATCTATCATCGAGTCGAAGTTTGGTGAGGGCTCTTCAGACCCGACTACTTTTGGACACATGTTGATTGATTCCAGGCAATCTGGAGATGAAAAAATTAAGAAATTAATTGAAGGCGTTAGATTATTACCTTCAAGAGCAAAATTTAGAAGTCAAATTGAAAGCTGGGCTTCTTCTGCTATTGGACACATTAATCAAGATGGTGAGTCTTAGCGGTATTATCAGCGCAATGGTTTTGAGGAGTTCTTTATGGCTAAATTTGTAGAATCCTTTTTTTCAGGTGTGGACACCTTTTTTGCCTGGATAGGCACATCTCTCAAACAATATAGTATCAATTACTGTGATTTAGAAACGGCTGATAGTAATAATGTTTTGGTAAATCATGACGGAACTTTAATTTCCTTATTAGAAATTAAAGGCATCACGACTTTAATTGGACACCTGGAATTCCAAGTGCTAATGAAAGGATTGGAAAATGCCTTGCAAGGCACTATGTCCCATCCTGGCTATGCTTTTCAACTCTTTTTTAGCTATGATAAGCAAAATGTTAAAAAACTAATTCAAGATAATTTTAAGCCAGCTATTGCTACCGCAGAACGCTTAAATTTGAATTTAGAAGACCTCTTTCGCGAGCGTGAGGAAATTTTATCTAAGTTTTGTGGTGAGGAAAAATGTTATTTGGCTCTATTTACACGACCATTTTGCCTCAATGAAGAGCAGCAAAAGATCTCGGTAAAAGAAAAAATTAGCAACATTAGGGATGAAAAACTACCGGGCTTTCAAATATCACAAACTTTATATGCAGCCTATCCTGAAACCCGCGATTATCATGATGCCTATGTGAGAACTTTGTTAAGCGACTTATTGTCATTGAATGTGGTGGCAAGAGTTTTAGATATTCATGAAGCAGTCTACTGCATCAGGCAATCGGTTGATCCTGACTTTACAGGTCCTGATTGGAGTCCAAGTTTGCCAGGTGATAAGATTACTGCAAGGGAGTTTTCAAATCTATCCGGAGATATTTCGGATATCCTTTGGCCATGCCTTTCAAAACAAGTCATTCCCAGAGAAGCTCAAATTTATGATAGAAGAACGGTTCAATTGGGTGATAAAATTTACTCATCGGTCTATATCGATTTATTTCCTAAAGAAATCCAATCATTTGTGGCATTGTTTTCAAGAGTTTTACCGACCCATGTCCCCTGGAGAATGACGTTTTTAGTGGAAAGCGGCGGTTTATCGACACTCAAATTTAAGTCAGCCCTAAGTTCCATTCTTTCATTTTCATCTGCACAAAATCGCTTAATTAGTGATTCTGTAAACTTATTAAAATATTTGAATATCAATACAGATGAGACGATTGTGCGCTTAAAAGTTGTTGCCACAACCTATGCACCTGAAGGGCAACTTGCGTTATTAAGACGACGGACCTCTGAATTGGTCAAGGCTTTTCAAGGTTGGGGGTCGACTGAAATGTCAGAGTTTTGTGGTGATCCTTTTGCCGGCTACATTGGCTCATGTCTTGCCACTTCTTTATATAACCCAGCTATTCCATCCGTTGCCCCATTATCGGATGTTTTAAAGATGATGCCATGGACGAGACCTGCCTCTCCTTGGCCCTATGGTGCATTATTGTTTCGTTCCCCTGATGGCAAGCCGTGGCCCTTTCAGCCGGGATCAAATTTACAAACCACCTGGATTGATTTGGTCTATGCGCGTCCTGGTTCGGGTAAATCAGTATTATCCAATGCGCAAAATCTTGCTCTATGCCTATTAGGGGGGCTTGCACGATTACCTAGGATTTCTATTATTGATATTGGACCTTCCAGTAGTGGGTTGATCTCTTTGTTGAAAGAGGCATTGCCGCCTAGACAAAGACATTATGTGGCTTATTATCGTGTGCAAATGACGCCTGAGTATGCTATCAATCCATTTGACACACAACTCGGGTATCGCCTTCCAACGGCCTCAGAACGCGCATTTTTAGTTAACTTTGTGACCTTACTGACAACACCGTTAGGGGCAAGTAAACCCTATGATGGTATGGCTGATCTGGTAGGCCAGGTGATTGATGAGATGTATAAAAATCTTTCAGATGAATTTAAGCCCAGTTTGTACGCACCGAGTGTCGAACCCTTAATTGATTCTATTTTAGATGAAATTGGTTTTATTAAGGATGCAAAGTCAACGTGGTGGGAGGTTACTGATACCTTATTTGCTGCGGGATTAGAGCATGAAGCCGGCTTAGCACAACGTTTCGCTATGCCATTGTTGTCCGATGCTGCTTCCGTTTGTCGAATGCCATCAATTGAGGATTTATACGGAAAAATCGTCACGCCTACAGGGGAAACCTTAATTGAAGCTTTTTCACGAATGATTTCTGCATCAATTAGGGAATATCCAATTTTATCGAGAATTACGGCTTTTGATATTGGCGATGCCCGTATTGTTTCATTGGATTTAGATGATGTTGCTAAAACAGGCGGTGATTCGGCTGACAGGCAAACGGCTGTGATGTATATGTTGGCCCGTTATGTGATGGCCAGACACTATTATTTAACCGAAGAGGTTGTTAAATACGCGCCTGAGCAATATCAGAAGTATCATCATCAAAGGGTAAGAGAAATTCGTGAAGATCCCAAAAGGATCGTATACGATGAATTTCACCGGACATCAAAAGCCATCGCAGTTAGAGAGCAGGTTTTAGTAGACATGCGAGAAGGACGGAAATGGAATGTACAAATTTCTTTGCTTTCTCAATCTGTTGAAGATTTTGACTCAATTATGATTGATTTTGCTACAGCCATTTATATTATGGATGCCGGCCCAAGTCAATCCGTTGAGAAGACTTGTAAAATTTTTGGCTTATCAGATACTGCGAAAGCGGCCCTAAAAAATAGAGTTCATGGACCTCGATATGGTGGTGGAACCTTTTTGGTGCAATACGCCACCAAAGAAGGCATCAATGTACAGTTGCTGACATTAACTTTGGGGCCTATTGAATTATGGGCATTTAGCACCACAGCAGAAGATGTGGTTGTTAGAAATGAACTTTATCGACAGTTGGGCCCCCTAGAGGCTAGGCGATTTTTAGCGTTACTATTCCCAGGTGGCAGTGCAGTAAAAGAGCTGAATAAACGTTTGAATATCTCAGAAGAAGATAAGGCATTGATTAATAATGAACAAAAACAATCTGTCATTCAATCTTTGGTTAAAGATATTTTGCTGGCCTACGCAAGAGATCCGTATACTTCTGCTTTAATTGAAGAAAGTGCATGACAAAAGTAAAAACCCGATACATTTGTGAGCAGTGCGGGGCCTTGTCTACACAATGGAGTGGACAATGTTTCCATTGTTGTTCATGGAATAGTTTAGTCTCTGAATTGGTCCCCAAAAAATCAGAACACTCTCATTATGCATCTGCTGTTTCTGAAATTACACCCATTCATCAAGTGACCTTATCAGAACAGACGCGCTTGGATACGGGCTATCAAGAGCTGAATCGTGTCTTAGGTGGCGGATTGGTCACGGGCTCTGTGGTGCTGATTGGTGGAGATCCCGGAATTGGAAAATCAACCTTGCTCTTGCAAACCGTTTCTTATTTGGCAAAAACACAGAAGGTGCTTTATGTGACTGGTGAAGAATCTTTAAGCCAAGTAGCACTTCGATCGAAGCGCATGCAACTGGTTGAAAATGAATTGCATTTATTGGCTGAAACGCAAGTAGAAAGTATCCTCCAGAAAGCACAGCAGTTTGTCCCTCAAGTGATGGTGATTGACTCTATTCAGACGATGTATACCGAGTTGCAATCAGGTAGTGCAGGTGGGGTAAGCCAACTTCGAGAGGCTACTGCACAGCTGGTCAGATTTGCAAAAAAGACACACACCATCATTTTCTTGGTGGGACATGTGACCAAAGAGGGCGCCTTAGCTGGTCCGCGTGTATTAGAACATATGGTCGATGCAGTGCTTTATTTTGAAGGACAACAAGATAGCCGTTTTCGAGTGATTCGTGCCATTAAAAATCGTTTTGGTGCAGTCAATGAGCTGGGTGTATTTGCCATGACTGAAAAGGGACTCAAAGAAGTCAGCAACCCCTCGGCAATTTTTCTATCGGGTTATGAATACCCAATGCCTGGTTCTGCGATTATGGCCACCTGGGAAGGCTCCAGGCCGTTACTTGTTGAATTGCAAGCCTTAGTCGATGACAGTTATGGGCAGCAGCCAAGACGCATTACGGCTGGATTAGAGAACAATCGCTTGGCTATTTTGCTGGCAGTGTTGCATCGTCACGCAGGTATTGCGACTTTTGGACAAGATATTTTTATCAATGTGGCAGGTGGGGTAAAAATTTCCGAAACAGCCGGTGATTTGGCTTTATTGGCGGCAGTGGTTTCCAGCTTAAAAAACCAAATTAACCAGTCACAAACTATTATTTTTGGAGAGGTCGGCTTAGGAGGGGAAATTCGCCCGGTACAATCTGGGTTAGAGCGACTGAAAGAGGCACAAAAACATGGATTTCAACGAGCGATCATCCCCTTTGCCAATGCCAATAAGTCTAAAGATTTAAAAATGGAGTTGTATCCGATTAAACATATTCGAGAATTATTGGATGTGCTGTTTTAGTCTTCACTTGGGTCCTTGCTGTGATGTATTCTCTTGATGGTGACTTGTTTTTGGTTTTTTTTCTTGGGTAAACAATGATACCACAGCAATACATGGAGCCTGTTCTACCTGACTTGTTGTTCGTTTATGTGAAGGATAACCCAAAGTCGATGCTATGAACTCTTGTAATTCGGGCGGTATTCTCGCTTTTTCTACAGTTAATTGGCAATTTTCAATCAGTTCAACTTTCTTTTCTGGGCAAACATTTTTGATACACTCTAATAGCTTTGTTAAATCTTCTGCACTTCCTTGGGATAGTGTGATGGCTATGGCATCTTCTGGAATTAAAAAGCATTTTGAGTCTGGGTTTTTTGTGCACACCCATTCTAGAAAAGTAGATAGTTTAGAGATGATGACCTGACTCCAGGTGAAACTCAAGAGTAGCTTTTGTTGGTCTGAGATATCGAATTCTAGAATGTTATCTAAGACTAAAAGAGTGTTCTCTAAATCCTGCTTACATGCAATAGCAAGCGGTTGACAGTCATCTTCATCTTGCTCTATCAAAAGTGCTACTTGATTTTTTTTATCAAGACATCTTAGGTATCTAAGGATAATTTTAAGGCTTTCAGTGTTTTGGCTAGCTGCTACGTGTAATACATTTCCTGACAAACTATCATTAATCGCATGATGTCCCCATGGACTGATTTTTTCAGTTAATAATTGAATATTTCCAGGGCTACCAATTCCATAGATAAAAAGAGCGGGATCGATAAGCAATTCTTGCTGATTGTGTTCAGGCAAGGAATTAATAAGGGGGAAAATAGTGCTCAAAATGGAATGTTCAACCCAATACATAAGAATAGAATCCTCTTCACGTTCACTGTCTTTACTGAGAAGACTTAGCTTGGTTTCATCTGAAGTGCGTAATAGATGGCTTATGAGAGTTGGTAGCAACTCTGAATGATATATATCTACAAGCTTTAAACAAACGGCACCTTCATTATCCTGTTCAGTCCAAATAACTGCTTGCAATTCTTCCGGTAGTTGGGAAATAAAATCCATCAGCATGGGGGCGTGCTCAGCATCGTCTTTAAGTGCAACAAGTAGTGCATTTTCACCATTATTATTACTGGTAGTAAGAACTTCTGTTAGGATCTTCATCGGAAGTTTTTTCAATACCTCGAGCAACGGTTGAATGTTTTTACTTCTTTGACATGCAACCATGAGGGGATTGTCATGATCACCATCTCCATCCGTAAAAATATGCAATAGTTTTTTGCGGGACTTAACAAGGTCGTAAATTTTTCCAAGAATAGGATGAAACTCGGCAGTGGAATTCTCACAGATGAAATGAAGTAGACTTAGACTATGAATATTTGAAGAACACGGGTCTAATCGATAAAAATCAAGTTGTTCTTTTAAATTCAGTGGCGTTCGCAGACTGTCAACTTTTTCCATGATGACTTGAGTGAATTCTGGACCCTTCCAGATACTCCATTCAAGAGTATTGTAATCATCTCCATCTGTATCCAATAGCAGTTTTTTTAGAGCAGTTTCAGGAATATTTGACATCAGCATTTTTAAATATTCTGTATTATGTGCAAGCATAAGAATATTCTCTGAGCCATTACCATTAGGTTCTAAGTAAAATTCATCTTCTATTTGGAGACTTTGAAGAAACCTTATTAAATACAGTGTGCATCTTGGGTAATATTTAAGCGCATATTGAATACAATTGTAATGCGCATCACCTTCGTTTTCATCGGTTATTTGAGTAAATATTTTGAATTTATCATCATGGTTCAATGTTGATATTTTTGAAATTAAATACTCAATACCTTCTTTTTTTGCCAACAAAGCGAGGTGTAAAACATTTTGTTTATAGGCATTTTCTTGTGAAAAAATAGCTCCTTGGGTGGCGATGTCCAAGTTTGAAATTTCGTCAAAAATAGCAAAAAAACAAGCATTGCTTACATTGGCCATTAAAATATTTTCACCTGAATCATCGCAATGTTTTAGTAGGCTCATTTTATTTTCAGTTGTTTGATGGCCTGAAAAGGTCCATTGCAATAATGGGTGAGTACACTCTGGATTTTCAGTATCATTGATGAAGTGAACCAACAAAGGTGTAAACCGAACAAACCCGTCCGGTTTGGCATCTATTTTCTCTGTCAAATATTGAACAAAAAAATCAATTTCTTCTGATGTTTCATATTCTCTACAATCTTCGATTACGTAAATTCGTAAAGAATTAATAAGTGCAAATACAAAGCGGGTATTGGGTTGCTGTTCTAAAAGCTCAAATGCAATATCAAGTAATTCTTTGATATGCTCTTGGGGTAGAGTCATTGATCTTATAAAATAGTGAATGTTGTTTTCCAAAATACTGGAATCAAATTCATTGAGGAGTGCTAAACTTCTACGTAAATAATCAGGCTTCTTAAACCAAATATCGTCCAACTCGATTTCATCACTCCTAAGATGTAATTCTAATATATCTTTTGATATTGGTGATGGATATTCCAATGCTAATGTAAGGCAAGTTTCCCCATCGGAATTTCTCATGGCTAGGACTTTAAGGACTTCATCAATATCACTAAAGCTTTCAAGGATGTCCAGTAGGGGCAAAACAGCGTCGTGATGCTCTTTAATAGCCAGCATTAGAGTGTTTTCTTGATTAGTATTTAACTTGGTAAATAGTAATGCGTTTCGTGTTTCATCGTCTATACACAGACGTTGGTTAAATAGTGCAATCAAATCAGAGGTGGAAAAGGATTTTAAAATATCGATTAATAATGTATTCGGCGTTTCATGTATTGAGGCCAACTGCATCAGTGTGGTATTTCCTTTAGTATCTTTTTGGCTTAAAAGTGAAACTTGCTCGAAAGGCGACAATTTATGCATGAGTGCGCATAAACCATTGGCATATTTTTTGTAAGGCTCATGACAGCTCATGGATAAGGCGTTGAATCTATGTTTTGTTTCTTGACTTAAAATAGAGAATATCAACGAGCTTGGCTTGTCTTGTAAAAAAGAAATGATTTCGGGGAAGGCTAGTTGCGTGGGCTCACTCATAGAGAGCATTAAGCTATTGAAACCATATCTATTTTCTTGTTGTAGTAAAATACTATCTAAAAACGGATTTTGCTCAATTTCTTGTAAAATAAATTTTAGATTTCTAACTGATTTATCAGTTATTAGCATTGGATCTTTCGCAATGGCTAACATTAAGGCGTTGCAGTCGTTATGAGAAGATGATACCCAAAGACTCTGAAGGATTTGGGGGCTTTTTTTCAAAAGCCTTACGATATTTAGAAGTGCGTGTGATTGTGAGCAAATAATTAATTTTAATAGGTCCTTTCCTTCTGTATATTCACATAGACTCAGTACGCTTTGTTGTTTATCAGATGGGAATTCTTGGATGTAATCAAAAATTAAGTTTAATAAATAAGGCTTATTAACGGCAAGAAAAATCAAAGGATTCACGCCGTTTTTATCCTGAGTGCTGAATACTTTGATTTGTTGTTCTTGTGTCATAAATTGTAAACATTGAACAAGATGTTTTTGACTGAAACTTCCTTGCTCAAGTAATTGATGAAAATAAGTTTTATCATTACTCATTTTTTCAATAAGAGGTTGTGTAAAGGGCGTGGAGGCATGGTGCTCTTTAAATTTTTGCAAGATAAATGGATAATTGGCGAAAACGTCTAAACAATTAATAATGATAGCGAGTATATTTTTGGGGAAGGCTCTCGTTAACTCTAGGCTTAATTGGTATTGTCGTTCAACTGTGGTTTCGGGACATATTTTAAGAAAAAAAGAAAATTCTTTTGGGTTATTAAAAATAGTTTTAGGAAAAGCTACTATCGTTTCCTCTACCAAAAAAGATGTTATAAAAGCGGCCTCTTCGGGTGTAAATTCTAGATATTCTTCAAGGTGTAGTTTTTGAAATAGTAGATACGTAATACAGGGCCAGTTTAAATCACTGACTTCACCTGAGTCATTTAAAATCAATACATCTTCTTGAAATCTGGCATGATCTTGGATGTTTAAAATCTTGGTAAGGTATTCTATAAAATTGTCATAATAATTTGCTGCGTATTTATCGACAAGTCCAGTATAACCAAATTCGTTACTTAAAATATCTCTAATTTGTGAACGAAGATTAGAGATGATTTCAAAAGGTTGATAGCGATATGCAAACTCTCTGTCTAACATGGCACGCAGTTGACCATCGGGGATACTAAATGGGTGATGACTGAAAGGATCATGGTCATCGGGTAGAAAAACTGAAAAGCCCAATTCTTGAGCCCATTTGAAAATGACGTTATGACCATGAATTTCTAACGCGTGGGAACGTGCAAAACTATCAATTATCTCTGTACGCGTTCTCAATAATAGATGGTTGATAGATTGCGGGGCCTGTAACAGTTTCGATTGGCTGGTGACGATATTGACAAAGCCTGCAGTGCACATTGAAACAGGATGTTCTAGTGTAAGCAATAAACTATTTTTTTTCTGACTATCCAGTTTTCGGATGCTTCGGTCAGCCAGATGAATGTAAATATTATACAAATGGATTAGTAGATATTTTTTAGTAGAATGAGTGGCTTCGTCTCCACAATGTCGTTCGATATCAGTGTGTAGAGTTTCTGCATTCTCATGTTTTAATTTCAGGATTGAACTCCAAAGCGTTTTAAGTTCTGATAGCCAATTGTCAGGCAATTCCTCTTCTAGCGGAGCACCAGTGCAAAGGGTGGCAATAGGAGGCAAACACTTTCTACGATTGATTTTAGGCATTATGGGCCCCTTGTTTTGGTCGTTTAGCCTCGGGCTCCTCATTAGAGGATGAAAACAAACGAAAGGGTGATAGTGGTTTTTCTAGAGCGTTTAATAGTGCGGCATTAAGGTTCGGTCGCATTTTTTCTAGAAAGTCTTGTTTTTCGTAATATTCTAATTGACTGATAAGGGTGATTGCTGATGGTGTATCAAATGCCACCAATCGCTTAGTGATGGATGTCAGATTTTCTTGACGAGATACCAACGCTTTTTTTAATACCTCATGGGTTGAAAAAATTTTTTCCATGGGGAAGGTATTGAGTATTAACTCGAGTATGAAATTATCTTGATGCAAAGCAGATAAAGCCAATGGGAGGCTAATATCTAAGGTTTTCAATATGTCCATCAGTGGGGTCAAAAGCGTCGAAAAGTGCGCTAAGCTTAAACTCAATACATTGTGACGTTCAATGGATGTCTGGGTGAAAATTGTCGATTGTGTCTCTAAGCTCAAGGTCTTCGTTACATTTAATAAGGGTAACGCAAGAGCACTTTTTTTAGAAATCGCCCACATTAAACAGTTCATTTGGTCGACACTCGTATTAGATAAAATATGTTCTAAAAAAGCCTCATCGAATGACTGTATCAGCCTTTGAAAATGTTCTTCAGAAACATCTTTTGCAATGGCAAATTTGATGATATTTAGTCCATCTGGCTCTAGTGATAGAACGCTGGTTTCTTTATAAAAATCTCTATTGAGTGCCAGAAGAAAATCTTTAAAAACTTCAAAATAGCCTGTGGAAGGCATGCAAATCAATTTGCGCAATAACTGATGCATCAACGTTTTAAAAAATTCAATTTGATTGTATTGCTCTATCTTTGACATTAATGTCATTAGATGTCCCTCAATAAAACCAGTATCATCTAAGATTAAGTCATAGTGTTTCTGTAGTTGTTTGGCGAGCGTTGATGACGCAGGAATAAGTTTTGTTAGGGATAAGAATAGTTTTATAAAATATTCATGATTTTGTTTGTATCCAGATAAAGAAGATAAAATCCTGTCAAATTGATAGGGATGTTTCAGGAGTAATTTGAGTAGCGGTTCAATGTAGGCCTCATTTCTTTTCATGCAAAAATCTAGCGCGTCATAAGATTCGCTATTTCTTTGGAAAAGTATCACACCTTGTTGTGTGGTGGAAAGTATACCCTTTGGTTTTTCTGCGATTTCTTCCAACAAATGCAGATATATCTCATCGTTTTCTTCGATAGCATAAAATAAGATATTTCGTTGGTGGATATCGATGCCTATTAAAAGCCCTGGTAAGCTTTGGGGAAATGTATCTTTAAATCGATTAAATAACCAGATAAAATTTGACTCAGTCATTTTTGTGGCAAGATGTAAGCTATTCTGCTTGAAAAGATTGGTTTTTTTGTACATTTCTTGTGCAATGATGGGATCAAAACTTGAAATGTAATTAAACATTAACCCAATTGAAACACGCTTTTTTTTCTGTAAAACCAATAACCAGGCGGTATCGTGCGCTGCGTTCTTATGGTTTAAAGCGACCATTTGCGTTGATGGCTCTTGTTCTTGGTAAAGCGCAATGAGTTGCTCTAGAGTTGGTGATGACAAACTACAACATAACATCAATGGATTGAGCTGTTCTTGATTGGTTTGGGTCAATAATACAGGCAGTACCGTTGGTAAGTTTTGTCTACAATACTGGCCTAACATCTCGATACTTAGCCTAGATTCGTTATGAATTGCTATATGCAAAACATTATTACTCAGCTTATCCTGGGAAGAAATGATTAATTGTTGACGTTCTATGGGTAATTTTTTTATTTCACCCAGGAGTTGGTTGATTAAGCAAGGATGGTATTTGATGGCCCTCATAAGAAGGTTAAATCCCTTAGCATCTTTTTCAAAAAAAAGGTCGGATCTTTGCTTCTCAGTCAACATGGCAAACATGTGCAAATAGATCTCACAGATTTCCGAATTATCGATTGTCATGCGTTCTAATAAAAATACATTTCCTGATTTGGTTGTTGTCAACAGCAACTCAAAAAGCTTGGGCTCTTGAGTGTCTTCAAATAATTGAATGATTGATTGGCGATTTGCAGCATCATAATAATTTAATATAGACATAAAATGCTCTAGTTGGATATCTCTGAAATAACTGTGACGCGCCAAATGCAGACTGATGATTGTGGATTGTAATTTTAAAGAGGTAAGACATCCAAGCTTGAGTAGTATGCCAAGCTCATCAGTGTTGGTTAACATATTGCAAGCGATGTATGCCTCATTGTTTTGGGGTAGCTGCTGCATTAAAAAGACGTTTTCTAAAATGATGAAATCATCTGAGTTATAATCGATATATCCCTCTTTTTTAAGCAATTTTAATAGCTCTAAACCAATGACATTCCAACGGAGGCCAATGACGTCCCCAGATGGATTTTGCACACAATATTCCTCAGGGTTTAGATCATGTGGGGATTGGAAAATATCTTTGAGATTACTGAGCCATTTTGAATAGATGTCAAGTGAATATACTTGGTGATCTCCGTACTGGAGGTGCTTTTGAAAAGCTTTTTTGAGGGTGCCTGACATGATACTTAAGTAATGCAATGGGGAGACGTTGCCTTGTTGTCTAGATGCATCGAGGAGTGTTGATAGGCTATGTGGAACATGATATTGTTTAAGAAAATCATTTATTTTTTCAAAAAAAACGTCACTGTCATTGCATGCCATGCGCTGTATTTCAGCCAGTAATAAAATTTTTTCTGAGTGTTCTAGATATCGATTGTGGACGTGTTGATAGATTTGATGGAAGGTTTTTATGCTTTCTTTTTGAACTGGCGGGGTTATCACATAAACAAGATGTTCATCGATTCTTTGGATAAGAGAAGCTGACGATTGCTCGTCTAGACAAGAATGGATAAACAACTTTAAATCCCCGATCCAGGTTACTGGAATAGCTTGAATAGGTTCAATGAGTGGTTTAAAGGTAAAACGTAACATGAGAAAATTTTATACAAAAAAAGTTTCGCGAATTATATATTCAAAGTATTGATTAGGCAACAGTGATGTGGTCCAACAGGAGCTAATTGATGTCAAACCCATCTTCACGATTTTCTTTATTAAGTTTATCAGCCTTAGGTATTGTTTTTGGTGATATTGGCACTAGTCCTCTTTACGCCTATAAAACGGTTCTTATTCTTGCTGGGTGTGCTCCCAACACACAAACAATTTTGGGCTCTGTTTCTTTGATTGTTTGGACATTAATGATGATTACCAGCATCAAATATATTAGTTTAGCGATGCGCATGGATAATGATGGTGAGGGCGGTATTTTAGCTTTAATGTTTCTTTTAGGCTTAAAGACAAAATCACGACCTACAATTGTGGTCATTGGTCTGATGGGGGCGGCCCTAATTTATGGAGATGGGGCTATGACCCCATCGATTTCAGTACTTTCTGCACTCGAAGGGCTTCATATGATATCACCATCTTTTGAAGCTTTTATTTTACCATCTGCAGTGATTATTCTGATTCTTTTATTTGCAATTCAACCCAAAGGCACTGCAAATATTGGTGCCGCTTTTGGTCCGATTATGGCGATATGGTTTTGTACCATTGGTCTATTGGGTGTACATGGCGTGATCCAACATCCTTCAATCATGGTTGCTCTCAATCCCATGTATGGACTCAGCTATCTTTTTACCCATGGATCTACTGGATTTTTATTGTTAGGCGGTGTTTTTTTGTGTGTCACTGGCGCAGAAGCATTATATGCAGATATGGGGCATTTTGGAGCAAAAGCAATCAGAACTGCTTGGTTTTGGGTGGTTTTTCCATGCCTTATTTTAAATTATCTGGGACAAGCTGCTTTGGTGCTCGATGGCGTTTCCATTGAACATAATATTTTTTATACGTTATGCCCCAGAGAATTTCTCATACCACTGGTGTTGTTGGCAACAATAGCAACCATTATTGCCAGTCAGTCGATTATTACGGGGGTGTTTTCGATGACCAGGCAAGCCATCAAGATGGGGTGGTTGCCTCGATTGCGGATTGTTCAGACATCCTCCTTAGGTGTTGGGCAAATTTATGTGGGTGCTGCCAATTGGTTATTAATGTTTGCAACGATTGGCGTCACAATTGAATTTGCCAGTTCTAATGAATTAGCTTCTGCATATGGTATTGCTGTTTCAGCTACGATGCTTCTGACCTCTTTGCTGTTATTTACGGCCTTGAGAGAAGTTTGGCATTGGGGTGTGATTAAAGCAGGGGCAATTTCAGGCTTGTTTATATTGATTGATGGTGCATTTTTAGGTGCAAATTTATTGAAATTTACCCATGGTGGCTATGTTCCCATTATGCTTGCTATTTTTATTGTAGGTATAATGACCATATGGCATAAAGGAATTAGATCGATTTCTGTGAGGTTACGGGAGAAAAGTATTTCTCTGGCAATGTTTATGGATAATATTAAAAAAGAACAATTATCCCGCGTGCCTGGAACTGCCGTATTCATGACGCGATCTGAGGTTATCCCGCCTGCTGTGATGATTTGGCATGTGAAAAAAAACCATGTACTGCATGAACAGGTTTTCATTTTGACAGTTAACACACTATCTATTCCATGGTGTAAAAAACCTGAGCGGTTGAGTGCGAAGGAACTCAGTTCCAATGTTTGGCGTATTGTTGTGAATTACGGATTTATGGAGCAACCCAATATTCCGCATGTGCTTGAAAATTTAAGTGCCTATGGATATGACATTCACCTTACTGATATGACTTACTATCTAGGACATGAGACTATCATTCCACGGGAAAATGGTAGTCTTATTCGCTTATGCATTAATAATATCTTTGCTTTTATGCACCGAAATGCTTTTCCTGCCGGTCAATATTTAAGATTGCCGCCTGATGCCATTTTAGAAATTGGGCGGCAAATTAATATTTAGAAGAAATTGAAATACGTCCGAGGATAGGGCTCTTTGATCATTTCAAAATGCCACCATTCATAAGGGTAGACTCTAAAACCAAATTTTTTCATGCCTTGGCGTAAGAATTTACGCATCTTTTGGGCTTGGGGTGAAACCAGATTAGAATGAGAAAAAGAGGCGGGATGAAATAAATCAAAACTTGACCCCATATCAACGGTATGGTCATCTAAATAGACAATGTGATCACCATTATTTAGAGTGCGGGCACGGGCTTTAATCGGTCTTAATTGATGGTGGTAGGGTATGAGTGTCAAATCAAAAGTGCTCCCTCGGCTGTGGGCTGAGCGATTTAATTTAATATAACGATTGCTAATATCTTTCTTGCTTAATGTGGGGTAGTAGTATTGTTTTAATCTGAGATTATCAATCGTTGGATTTTGTGCCCAATCGTGAAAACTATCTACAGCTACTTGAGGGCGATAGCCATCATAGACCACCAATTGATAACCACGTTTTTTGAAATATCGATTGGCTTCTTTTAATTGTAATGCGCAGGCTCTGGTACAAATAATATGCGTACTATTGTAACCAGGAACGGAGTGGCCTAAAAAATTTTGATCGGAGTGATATCGAACATCTTCAATGATGCTCGGATCGATGTCATGTAGATAGACAAATTGTAATGGCAAACTACTGTTTTTAATACATCCGTTGAGCAAAATTAAAAGGCAGGTCGAAAGGAATATTTTCATCAGGGTTCCTGAAAAGCAATAAAAAACAAGGAGTTATACTTGCTATCTTAACCATTATACATATAATTTATTTTTTTTCGAGTTCGTGCGGATCTTATAATGTTAAATCGAGTTGAAACGGTTCCATCTTTACGTTTTTTTCCTGAAGTTGTACTTAATCCTTCTGATGTGATTCAATCTATTTTTCAATCTCTGCCTGTATCGATGAATAGAGATTTAAAACAAGCCATCGTTTTAAATAGCCTCCATGCGACGCAACAGTATTTGCAACAACATGGTAAACTTTCCAAACGTGATGCCGCATTGCCAAAAGAATGGTCTTTAGAGAAAAAACTAGCCGAGGTTGCAGCCCTAAGACAAAAATATTATGCGCGTCCGGTATTAACTGCTCATCCGACTGAGATTTTATCGGATGATATGCAAATTCGCATTCAATCCTTAATTAAAAAAGCATTACAATTGAAAAGCCGCCCTCAAGAAGCCCTTGTTCATCAGATTGCCAATGATATTCGCTATATCTGCGAGCACAGTTTATTGCCTGCAGAAAATCTCAGTCCTGAAGCTGAGATGGCACGTCAAGACCGTTTATATCTTGATATGATGGAAAGTTTTTCAGTATTTAATCGAGACAATATCAAAGCCTTTGCGCGCAATCATCAGGTACCTTCTCAGCAGGTTGAAGAAATACTTACCAAAGCCAATAAATGGTCCTATCAGAATGTGTCAAGTTGGGTAGTTGCCGATATCGATGGTAATAAAAAGCGTACCGTTGAGGGGATGAAAACGATGGAATCTGGCTTGCAACTGGCGATTATCGAACGCTATTTGGCCCGGATTGAGCCTTTGTTGGAAGATATTCCTCAGCTTCAAAGTGCCTTCAATTATTTGAAACGCTGTCAACTTGCGATTCGAGATGGTATTTATTTTAGTCTAAAAGGGGCTGAAATTGCTAAAAATAGACTAATGCGTTTAATTAAAGACCAATTGGCATTAGAGCCTAAGATGAGCCAGCAGTTGTCTTGGCTTTATGATTTGATTGATATTGTCGGCATGAGAGGTCATTTGAAACAATTTGTGCGACAATCAAGCAAAGCCAATGCCGATGTGTTTGAAAATTTTGTACAGATTTTAAAAACAGCCTATCCAGAAATGTCTCATCTACAGCACTATGCACAATGGTCTCAATCAATGAAAGCAAAATTGCATCATCGATTGCGAACCGATTCTGGGTATTTTAAAACCATCAAGTCAAATATTCATTTATTATCAGCGGACTCAAAAAGAGAGCTCGATATTCTTGAGTTTGTGATTGAATACCAAGAACAGTTTTCCTATATTTTGTCCGATACCGAAAACTACACCAGTTTAAATGAGGTGGTGATCTTATTTGGATTTGTGGCCTATCGTAAAAATAAACTGTTTATCAATGATATTCGTTGTCCGCCAGTACTTTTGATTCCTTTGTGTGAAACACCTGAGGACTTAAAAAACTTAACGGATATTTTTGATGAAATGTTATCAGATCCGTATATGAAACAACTGATTATCGATAAAGGTGAAATGGTTTATGTTGCAGGTCCCAGTGATCTGGGCAAAGAAGGTGGTATATTTGCGCATGTGGATTTAATTGAATCAGAAAAAAATGCAAAACGTGTTTTAGAAAAATATCAGGCCCTAGATCCAGCACTAAAGCAGGTCAAACTTCGTGTGCTTTATGGGATGGGAAGTGATTTTCATCGTCGGGTGTCAGATGCATTTTCTCAATTGTTTTGTACTTTTCAGGGAACTGATGCATGTGCATTAGGGGCATATGGCAGTTATCAAGCTTATGTAGAAAATATTTCTGGTCGGCCATCGGAAAATAGTGAGCGTGCCCTGGAATTGGATATACTTGAGAAAAAACATCCAGACGATTATGCTATTTTAAAACAAGTCGTATCTAGAACAGTTAAGGGTTACCGAGAATTTATTTTTGATCCGGCAAGTTTGGAGTTATTTAAGCGGTTGACGATACCCTATCAGTTAGGGATTTTAACCAATACCAGTTCACGTGGTGAAGCTAAAAATAGCGCTCCTAAAGACATCAATAAAAGCCGTGCTATTGGTATGGCCAATTATGATATTGCATCATTATTTATGATGCGTATTTTTATGAGTGCCGATGCATTGGTAGACTTGCCAGCATCTATGGTAGACAAGCTCCCTAACCTTTATCAGGCCTCCTCTGTCTTAAGAGAACAAGTGTTAAAAACGCTGTTTGCCATTGCGGTGTGTGATGAACAAAGAGCACTTAAAAAAATCTTTGGTTATTTACCAACAAAACCGGTTCTTGAGTCCTTGGCCCAGCAATTTATCCACAAAAAACAAAGTGGTGCGCCAAGAACCGTCGAAGAGTCGTTGGCCTATGCAATTTGTCGCTTGCCTAGAATCATGCATGCATTACTCGGGTTTTTCGCGCCAGCGATACAAATCAATGCAGAAATGTATTTGCAAAAGGAGCGGCCAATTCCTCAACAAGCTTTGGGTTTAATTGAACAAATCGGAAATTATGATCTTTTATACCATGAATTATATCAAGAGATTAAAAATGATTTATTGCCGCGCTATCGCCAGTTAGCTACTTGCCTGGATGCATATGGTGCTGCCCAGGGTAAGGTGTCTAAAGAAGAGATGGCAATCATTGAGGAAAATGTAGTATTAGCGCTGCGTGGAGATAAAAATATCACTGCAGGGCCAGTTACCCTTGCAAAAATGACTGGTCGAGAGCATCCAATGCCAGAGATTTATCAATTGAGAGCAAAGCTATAAGCTCACGGCAAATGGATGAACTATACTTAATGCATAAAGGGATTGATTTGAGGACTGTTTATGTATGAAGAATTAATCAGCGCTTATCGTGTTGAATTGCCTGCGATATCTTTTGGTGGCATTATGGTTGATGGGACCTTAGTGCCAGGCTCGCATGTGAATTTGTTGTTAAAGCAGTTCAATCGACATGGTTTGGTAGCGGGTGCTACTGGAAGTGGTAAAACCAAAAGTCTACAAGTTCTAGCTGAAAAATTATCGTTAGCCGGTGTCCCAAGTCTTCTTTTGGATGTCAAAGGCGACCTATCAGGTCTAGCAATGTCTGGAACGCCCAACAAAGGCTTAGAAGAGCGCTGTCAGTCTTTAAACATTCCCTTTGAACCACAGGGATTTTCTGTGGAGTTATTAAGTATTAGTGAGCATATCAAAGGTGTTCCAGTTCGGGCCACCGTCGGTGATTTTGGGCCACTTTTATTTTCACGAATGCTGGAACTCAATGATACACAATCAGGGGTTTTGACGATTTTATTTGAATACGCCAAAGCCAAAGCATTTAATATTGTAACCCTCGATGATTTTAAAGCTCTGCTGCAATTTAGCCAAACTGAAGAAGGTATTGATGCCATTGAAAAAAAATATGGGCATATTTCATCTACAACAGTCGGAACTATTATGCGTAAATTGATAGAGCTTGAGTCTCAGGAAGGGCGCTATTTTTTTGGAGAGCCTGCCTATCAAGTCAATGATTTAATGCGTTTTGATTCCAGTGGCAGAGGGATAATTTCTATTCTTCGTGTCATGGATATGCAAGATAAGCCCTTTTTGTTTTCAACATTTATGGTGAAATTGCTATCTGATATCTATCGTCAATTGCCTGAGGCTGGCGATTTAGACAAACCTAAACTCATGCTTTTTATCGATGAAGCACATTTGATTTTCAATAATGCCAATAAGGCTTTATTAAATTTATTGGATACAATTGTAAAGCTTATTCGCTCTAAAGGGGTAGGCATCATTTTCTGTACCCAAACCCCTAAAGATGTTCCTGAAAATATTTTAAGTCAGTTGGGACTTAAAATTCAGCATTCATTACGTGCTTTTACTGCCAATGATAGAAAAGCGATTGCGCTTACTGCTAAAAATTTTCCACCTTCTACTTTTTATAATACTGAGGAGCTATTAACCTCTTTAGGTATAGGAGAAGCGCTACTTACCGCAATTGATGGTAAAGGGGTGCCAACACCTTTGGTACAATGTCTGGTTTGCCCTCCACAGTCACGTATGGGGGTGCTCAATGCCGAGGAAGAAGCGTTAATGTTATCTCAGTCACCTTTGTATCCAAAATACCAAAATCGTCTTGAGCATCCTCTGGCGAAAGAATTGATAGAAACACAAAACGTTATCAATACAGTGAAAGAAAATGCGGCTATAGAATTGAGTATGATAGACAAATTGAGTAAAAATACCTTGTTTCGACAGATTGTAAGAGACGTATTTAAAAAGCTCATGCAAATATTGCTATCGATGCTGAAAAAAAAATAATGGCTTCATGAAATTTCTTTGATAGTATCATGGCTCAGATTGTGTGTTTTTGTTTGTTTAATGGTAAAGACTTATCGTCAAGATATTGATGGGCTGAGGGCCATTGCGGTTATCTTTGTGATTTTATACCACGCATTTCCAAAATGGTTTGGCGGTGGTTATCTTGGTGTGGATATTTTTTTTGTCATTTCAGGTTATTTAATCTCGCAGATTTTATGCTTTGAAATTGAAAGCCATCAATGGCGTTGGACAACATTTTATAGTCGTCGTATCAAAAGAATATTGCCGTCTTTGCTTTTAGTATTGGTGGTCTTGATGCTTTTGGGGTATTTCCTTTTGTTTGATCCCGAATATCAAAGCTTAAATCTGCATGTGCTCGCCAGTTCGTTTTTTTTAAATAATATTTTATTATGGTCTCAGACGTCTCAATATTTTGATGCCGGTAGTCATTTTAAACCCTTATTACATTTATGGTCTTTGGGGGTGGAAGAGCAATTCTATCTTTTCTGGCCGCCTTTCATGTATTTTTTATACCAGAAAAAAATCTCCAAGCCCTACGGCATAGGCGCACTGATGTTGATTTCATTGCTGGTGTGCCTATTGGGTAAGAATACGTTTTATCTCCCATTGGGGCGCATCTGGGAGTTGGGTCTGGGTGGGTTGCTTTGTTACTACCAGCCTATCGTGCTGCGGCAACATTCCTATCTCGGTTTTGTGGCGTTTTTAGTGTTGCTAGGGCTTTCAATATGGGTATATTTCCAAAACAGCCTACTTGTAATGATGATGGCCACATTTTCTACGGCGATTTTGATTGTTTATCCTGGTGTTGTGAATCGGTGGGTCTTGAGTCATCCTGTGTTGGTGTTTTTGGGAATGATAAGTTACCCCTTATATTTATGGCATTGGAGTTTATTGTCTTTTGCACATATTATTGCTGCTGGTGCGATAAGCACTTATTTAACCATTCTCATTTTGATAGTCAGTATCATATTAAGTGGTTTGACCTATGTTTTTATTGAAAAACCCATACGTATGAACCCCAGCAACCAATTGTCCTGGTTGTTGTTGGTCATGCTTTTTATCATAGGGGCAATAGGTGGCTATGTCTTTTATCATCATGGTTTGCCGGGCCGCCCGATTGATAGAGAATTGCAAACATTGATTGCTGATATGACCCAGTTTGATTCCTATCAGAAACGGGCGGTCACATGTAAGCTTGGAGGAGGGGATGTTTGTATGCAAAATAAACCTGGGTCGCCTGAATTTTTACTATGGGGGGATAGCCATGCGGAACATTTATTTCCCGGGCTGATGGATATGGATAATGCGCATGATTGGATGTTATTAACTAGTCATACTTGTCCACCATTGTTGGGAGTGAAAGCCTATTGGCAGGGTCAGCAAGACACATGCGTGATGGCCAATCAAAAGACCTTGGAGGTGTTGAAAAATACCCCTTCAATCAAAACCGTGGTTGTGGCTTTTGTAGGACTTTTTTATTTAAGCAATGAAATAGCTCCCGTTGAGTTGGCAGGCCCTTATTCACCTGGTTTTTTTCATTTAGAGTTGCTTGGTGGCCCGACGTTAGATAAGTCGACGGTTGTTATACGCGGATTAGAAAATACCATTGCGGCCCTACTTTCAATGGGTAAAAAAGTGGTCATTGTTGAAGATAATCCATTGTTGCCTTTTATGCCGTCGGCTTGTGTGCAAAGGCCTTTGCAACCTCCTTCGCTTGATTGCCAGTTACCCCTTGATAAAGTCATGCAAATTCAAAATGATTATCATCAATTGTTAGAGCGGGTCATTCGGCAATATCCCCAAGTCAGCTTGTATCGAAGTATGGATGCATTGTGCAATGATAGCTTTTGCCCGGTGTTATTAAAGCATCATCTTTTGTATCGTGATAGTCAGCACTTAAGTTTGGCCGGAAGTGCAATCGTAGCAAAAGGCCTGTTAGCTAAACTTCAGTCACAGTCGCATACAACGCTTTGAGTTGGTAAAGCATACTTAAAGCTTCTTTGGGGCTTATGTCGTCGGGTTCTAAATGTTGCAATGCGCTCATCAATTGCATTAGTTTGGGGTCTACCTTGGGAGCCGATGGTTTTTGATGAAGCCCTGGTGTTTGTTGTAAAATATGCAGTCTATGCAATGCCTCAGTTAGAATTTCTTTAGGAAATCCTGCTCTTGCTGCCACTTCTAAGCCATAGCTTTCAGTGATGGGGCCGGCTTGTAATTGATATAAAAATACCACTTCTTTGAGGTTGGTGACAACATGCATATGCATGTTTTTGATCATTGCGTACTGCTCTTCAAGCTCGGTGAGTTCAAAATAATGTGTGGAAAACAAGGTGTACGCTTTGATTTGGGTGGCAAGGTGCACAGCGCATGCATGTGCTAGAGCAATCCCATCGTGGGTGCTGGT
Source organism: Legionellales bacterium (assembly GCA_021732495.1). GTDB lineage: Bacteria > Pseudomonadota > Gammaproteobacteria > Legionellales > Legionellaceae > UBA2653. The sequence continues at coordinate 24,039 of JAKFUY010000034.1, forward strand.
GCCTCGGCCGATCTCATCAATTAAAACCAAACTTTCATGGGTTGCATGTTTTAAAATTGACGCCATTTCTGTCATTTCTACCATAAAAGTAGACTGCCCCTTGGCCAGATGATCACTTGCACCAATTCGGGTAAAGATTTGATCGACAGGGCCTATGGTGGCTGATTTTGCCGGCACATAACTCCCCACATGCGCAAGCAATACAATGAGCGCATTTTGCCGCATAAAAGTAGATTTACCCCCCATATTGGGGCCGGTGATTAGCCAAAGATATTGGTCGCTAGCATCTAAGTTTAAATCATTGGGGATAAATTGATGTGGACTATGTGCCGCCACAATGGGGTGTTTGCCTTGCTCTATTTTAAGGCATGGAGTTTTGCTCATTTTAGGCTTAACCCAATGCAGTTGATGGGCACGCTCTGCAAGACATGCTAAGACATCAAGTGTTGCTAATGACGATGACAATAAGCGCAATTGCGGAATATATACGGCAATTTCTTGCAACACCTCATCAAATAAAAATTTTTCTCTTTGTAATGCCTTAGACTCTGCTGAAAGCAGTTTTGCTTCAAAATTACTGAGCTCATCAGTGACAAAGCGTTCAATGTTTTTTAAGGTCTGTTTGCGATGAAATACAGGAGGTAGTTTATCAGAATGGATTCTGGAGACTTCAAAAAAATAGCCTTGAATTTTATTAAATCCCAAACGTAGGCTAGAAATATTTGTGTCAATTTGCGCTTGAAGCTCTATATTGCGTAAATGTTCATTGGCATGATGGTGGATGGAGCGTAATTCATCGAGATCGGCATCAAATCCTGGTGCAATGACACCACCATCACGGATCCACACCGGTGGCTGGGGTACAATGGCGCGTTCTAAATAAGCCAATAGTTCAGGTTCGGGATGAAGTTGCACCACGCATTGCTGCAATAGTAGTGGTAGTGATGACTTATCGAGTATTTCTAAAAGATTAGGAATGATTTTGAGAGAATTGGTTAACTGGACAAGCTCTCGGGGCTTACTGTTTTTTAAATAGATTCGAGTGGCAATGCGGTCAATATCATAAAATGCTTTAAGTTGTTCTCGCAATCCAGAAAAGCCTTGGTTTAAAAAATAGGCAATAGCATTTAGTCTTTCTTCAATTGCATCATGATGACGCAGTGGTTTACTTAACCAACGTTTTAAAAGACGACTACCCAATACGGTTTGGGTGGAGTCTAGCAATTCGACCAAGGTGAACTCTTGATTGTTTTGTTGATTTTTCAAAACTTCTAAATGAATTTGCGTATGGGCATCCAATCGGAGGAATTGTTCTGGGCTTTGTAAAAAAAACTGAGAAATTTGGGGGATATTCTGTCGATAGGTCTCTTCTAAATACTGAAAAAGACCCCCCATAACCATCAGTATCGGACTAGGGTATTGTGGATGAGGGTGGTCGTTTAGATATTTTTGTGCGAGCTCAGGATTAAAATAATCCATAGGCTTTTGAATACAATTCAATCGACTTAAAAGGTTTGAGTTTAATTGAAGTGATTGGGGGGTCAGAATTTCTTGTGCTTGAAGTTTTAAGAGTTCTGCTTCAAGGCCATCGAGATCGGGTATGATCATGCCATGACAATGACCACAGGTGACATCGACCCACGACAGTTGAAATTGATTTTCGTGTTCAATAATGGCTAAGAGAATTTGATCTTTTTTCGCATCGAGTAGGTTTTCATCGGTAATGGTCCCTGGTGTTACAATGCGTGTGACCTCTCTGTGCATGGGGCCTTTTCCCGTTTTTGCTTCGCCGATTTGTTCACAAATCACAACCGATTCACCAACCCTTAATAACTTTTCCAAATAATTATCGAGCGTATGATACGGAATTCCAGCCATAGGTATGGGACTACCAGCAGATTGGCCTCTTTGGGTAAGGGTTAGGTGTAAAATTTTTGCAGCTTTCTTTGCATCATCGAAAAATAACTCATAAAAATCACCCATACGATAGAGCAGCAACATATCAGGATAATCGTTTTTGATTTGCAAGTATTGCTGCATCATCGGGGTGTGGGTATGCGTCATCATAAAGCCTTACAAATCTCAGTCCAGATCATGACTTAACATACGTCGGTAGGCTCTAAAATAAGAAACGGGTGGTAAACTGAGTAAATCGATGAGTTTGGCCATGTAAATACAGGCATAACGTTCTGCTTGAAAAGCAAAAAACGTTTCTTCAGCACCTGCTCTAAATATTTTCCCCCATTTTTTATTGAAGAAACTGTCCTGCTCTTTGAGCAGATCAGTGAGTTGTTTGTCAATATCCGACAGGGCACTTTGAATTTTTTCTAAATTTAAATGTTGATGTTGGATGAGATTCCAAGCATATTGCATTTCAAGTTCTTGCTTGTCTTTCATCAGTACAACGATTTTATTTTCAATGGGCATCGCCTGGTGTTGGCATTTTATTTCATCGGTGAGCTCTTCAACCACCAAGGCTGTTCGCCAGTCGCAGTTTTTTTTCAAGCGAACGATATCTCCATAAATATGGTCCCCGATATAGAGGATTTCATCACCGTTTACATTTAGTTCTTTCGTTAGTTGCTTGGCATTTCCGCCTTGGTAAATCCCAGGCACAAGCTTCCCATGAACATTGCTCATATTTTCGGTGTCTTGATGGACCTTTAAAAACCTTAAATCATCATAAAAAAATCGTGGTTTATTGGCGAGTGTGATGATATAAGGAAAAATGTCGCTAATCGTTTTGCCTGCGGGTAAGAAAGGCTCAATGGTGATACTCAGTAATTTTTTGGTGTAGTTATAATCTGAGTTGGTGAGAATGAAAAAATGCTTCCCATAGTCAATAAATTGTAGCAAGCCAGAGACAATTTCAGGGGAGATTTGAATATATTCTTGATGGTGAGCAATAATATGCGCTTTCATCTCCCCTCGGGAATGCACTTTATCGACAACATCGATGGTATCGAGCGCAATTTGTTGATAACTGGGGAAGAGGCTTGGATGCTTGTCTTTTAAGTTCACCAATTGACTATAAAGAACGCAGAATGCAATGGAAAATGCGGTGTCAATTGCCATATAGTTATGATCATTTAAATCAATATAAGTGCTACCATAGAACGCAGTTAGTTCTTTATAGCTTTTTAAATAGGTCCCGTGTCGGCATTGTTTAATCAGTCCAAAACGGCTCAGTTTTAAAATATTGCCATTTTGAGTATCAATTACTAAACCACGTATGGCATCTTCAAAATGAAATTGACAGCTTTTGATCAATTCAGGGTAATTTTTTTCGGCGGTGAGATCTTTAATAGCAAAATCATAAACGAGGCTTTCAAATTTTTCAGTATGATAACGTACCAAGGTATGATCCATATCAACACCAACCCATTTAATTTTTTTTAAATTGAGTGTGCGATTACAATATATTGGATACTTCATATTTCGCCTAGTTCCATTCAAAATTATTACTATATTGCCTAAAGATAAAAAAAATGACAATTACAATTGCATATTTTTAGGATAAATATCAAATGTAATTGTCCAAACGTTTTTATAACGACTTAATCATATCCAAGTGTTGCTGTCTTTTTTCCAGCAATTGTTTGGCTTGTTCTCGTTTTTCTTGTTCTTTGACCACCACGTCAGGGGGAGCTTTGTCACGAAATGCAGGGAGACTGAGTTTTTTTTCACAAACGAGGATCTCTTGCTCAATTTTATTCATTTCTTTAAGCAACCTTGCAATTTCTGCCTTGCTATCAATTAAGCCACTCATGGGAATAAAAAACTCCCAGTCATCGACAATCGCAGAGGCACTGACTGGTACGGATTGTTGTAATCCTAGCGTTTGAATGGACTGAATTTTAGCCAGGCTTGCCAATAATGGTTGATGCAGCTCTAGTCGGCTAAAAGAATCCTTGCTGGGAATTTTTATCAGCAAAGGGATTTTTTTACCTGGGTTGACACCCATTTCACTGCGAATGGTGCGAATTTGCTGAATAATATTTTGTAACCAATTCATTTCTAAGTCAGCTTTTTCGTCTAACTCGGAGTCATCAACTTTAGGATATTGACTCCACATGAGACATTCTTGAGATTCGCCAGTTAATTTTCCGATTTTGGCCCAAATTTCTTCTGTGACAAAAGGGATAATTGGATGACATAGTTTAAGAATCTGCGCTAAAACATGTAACAACGTTCTGCGCGTTCCTCTTTGACTTGCGGGCATGGCTTTTTCATCGTAAAGAGTGGTTTTTGCCAATTCTAGATACCAGTCACAATAATTGTGCCATACAAAATCATGTAAAATTTGTGCCAACAAATCAAAGCGATAGTTTTCTAAATGTTGTCTTGCAAGGCGCACGGTTTTTTGTAGTTGAGAAAGGATCCATCTTTCAGAAAGTCCATATTGGAACGGACCATCATCAAAATCTTGAACATAGGCTTCAGTATTTTGCAATACGAAGCGTGTGGCATTCCAGAGTTTATTGCAAAAATGATGGTAACCTTCAACTCTTGCCATATCAAATTTAATGGTTCTTGATTGAGACGCTAGTGCGCAGAAAGTAAAACGCAATGCATCGGCACCATAAGCTGGAATTCCATTGGGAAATTGTTTTTCGGTGGCCTTAATAATGTTTTGTTTAACTGAGTTTATCATCAAATGTTGTGTGCGTTTTTCCAACAATGCAGGCAATGCAATGCCATCGATGATATCAAGAGGATCGAGCACATTGCCTTTGGATTTGGACATCTTCTTGCCTTCATGATCACAAACCAAACCAGTAATGATGATTTTTTTGAAGGGGATATCACCTGCAAATTTTAGCCCAAACATGATCATTCGTGCAACCCAAAAGAAAATGATATCAAATCCGGTAAACAATACCGTAGTTGGATAAAATGTCTTTAATTCAGGCGTTTGTTCTGGCCAACCCAAGGTTGAAAATGGCCATAATGCTGAAGAAAACCATGTGTCTAGCACATCTTCGTCTTGTCGCAGTGCCACATTTTTATCTAAAGCATATTTTAAGCGAATATCTTGCTCGCTTAATCCCACATAAATGTTTCCGATATTATCATACCAAGCGGGAATACGATGTCCCCACCACAATTGGCGGCTGATGCACCAATCTTCAATGTTTTCCATCCAGTGAAAGTATGTTTTAGACCAGTTCTCTGGATAAAATTCTATAGAACCATCACGAACGGCTTCAATAGCAGGTTCTGCCAGCGGTTTGGTTTTAACATACCACTGATCGGTCAGTAAAGGTTCAATGATAGCATTCGAGCGCTCACCGCGGGGTACTGCAAGTTTATGCGGGTCAATTTTGACCAAGAGCTTGGCATTTTCTAAATCTTCAACAATTTGTTTTCTGGCAGTAAATCTATCCATCCCTTGATAAGCACTGGGAGCATGTTTATTGATACAGGCCTTTTTAGTGAAGATATTAATCATAGGAAGTTGATGGCGTCTACCCATTTCATAATCATTGAAGTCATGGGCTGGAGTGATTTTGACACAGCCACTGCCAAAGGTCGGGTCAACATTATCATCTGCAATGATAGGAATGGTGCGGTCACATAGGGGCAAATGAATGTGTTTTCCGATCAAATGTTGATAGCGTGTGTCTTGGGGATGAACGGCAACAGCAGTATCACCCAGTAACGTTTCTGGACGGGTGGTGGCAACTACCACACTTTCTTTGCTATCGACAATAGGATAGCGAATATGCCACAAAAAACCATCTTCTTCTTGAGCAATGACTTCCAAATCAGACACCGCAGTGCCTAACTTAGGGTCCCAGTTGACCAATCGATTACCACGATAAATCAACCTATCTTCATAAAGTTGGATAAAAACCCGTTGAACGGCTGCAGATAAACCATCATCTAAAGTAAAGCGTTCTCGACTCCAATCCACCGATGTTCCAATACGTCGCATTTGTTGCGTAATCTGGTTGCCTGAATTTTCTTTCCAATTCCATACATGGCTTAAAAATTCTTCGCGGGATAAATCTTTTTTGGAGATTCCCTGACGTTCCAATTGCGCCTCTACCATCAATTGTGTCGCAATACCGGCATGATCGGTGCCCGGCTGCCAGAGTGTTTTAGACCCATTCATGCGTTGATAGCGAATGGTGATATCAATTAAAGTATGCTGAAAGCCATGCCCCATATGGAGGGTGCCTGTCACATTCGGAGGAGGTAACATCACACAGAAGGGTTGACCATTTCCTTTTGCTGAGAATTTATATTGATGTTCCCATAAAGCAGACCATTTTTGCTCAATGGCCTGAGGGCAATAATTTTTTTCCATTGGTTTTATCGTCGATTTCAAATGAGGCAAATATATCATTGCCTGTAAATGAATTCATCTGTTTTTTGTTTTAATCGATAGAGAGTATTTTTTTCTTTTGGGCTGTTTTATGTCTTTCTGTTAATTCCACATCGATATATCGGTCAGTGGTGGCACTTGATGCATGGCCGGCATCGTCACGCACGTGTTCTCTGGGTCTGGTTTTAACATCTTCAGAGATGCTGGTATGACGCAGCCAATGCACAGTTGCAGCTTCTAAATGTGAGGCTTCTTCAAAAAGTTTTTGTTGTTTAAGTTTTTGAGCGGATATATCAAAACATTTTTGAATCAGTCTGCGGATAGTGACCGTTTCTGTAATTGGTCCATGGCCTTTGAGTTTGGGAATTAAAAATTGATTTTCACCAGGACTGGGAAGTGGGGGGAGCCCTAAAAAAATTCTCCAGCGCTTTAAGCTTTCTAATACCATTTCACTGACGGCAATTTGGCGGCGTTTATTTCCTTTTCCGACAGTGGTAAACCACCAGTTTTGATGATGATCTTTAGAAAAATCATTCATGGTCGGTATCCATCTCTCGCTGGCAGTTAATTCCGATATCCGCAAATACATTCCATACATTGCATGTAATATAAACCGGGTTCTTTCATGCTTATGGGGTTCGTGGGCGGCCATTTCTTCTACAGTCTCTATAACAGTCTGCCATTGTAAATTACTCAGTCGTCGAACAGGCGCCGATTGTTGGTTTTTTTGAATAAATTTACTTTTTTGGCGCATGAGTGCAACAGGATTAATATCGACATATTCATCAGCAATGAGAAAATTAAAGTAGGTGCTTAAAATCGCAAAAACCTCTTGAATGGCACCTTGTGAAAGCAAAAATCCTTTTTCCCCTGATGTCATGACAAAAGGATGCCAATTTGGATTTGGCGTTCGTAGATGATTTTCTTCGACAAATCGTGGGGCTTTAAAAGGGCCTATCCATTCTTTGGGCGGGTTTTGACAAAAGCGAATATATTTTTCCAGATCATGGCGCTGCAGTGTTTTTAAAGTGATTTTTTGAATCAGCCAGCACCATTGCAAGAATCGTTCAACTTCTCGCCGATAACTATTAAAAGTGCCAATACGACCAGCATAACTTTTTAGAAATTCTACACTATAGGCATAATCTTGTTGTTGTTCTAAGGATAAATGTGGAGGTGCACGATGCGCATGCAAGTATTGGGCTTGATCAAAAATTGCAATCGGTAGTGGCATCGTTTAAGACTTATCTAAGTATTTTAAATGATTGTAGCAAGTTCAAAAAATACTACAAGATTTGGCAATCCTTGCGTTTGTTAACTATGCTTAACTTAACATCGAGGGCGCATTGTGATTATTCGGAAAAATAAAAAGTATCATACGGTAAATTCTGTGTACACAGGACGTTATTTTTTAAAAAAATTTTTGGTGGATAAGTTTAATCATCAAGGTATGGAAGCGCTTGTTGCCAAACAGCTGATACAAGATGAGCTGAATTTAGAAGGTAAGCCTATTTTAAATCTTGCTAGTTTTGTTACCACCTGGATGGAGCCAGAGGCAAACGATCTGATTATGCAGTCCATTAATAAAAATGTCATTGATAGTGATGAATACCCACAAATTCAAAAAATTCATGCGCGTTGTGTGCATATGCTAGCTGATCTTTTGCATGTCACAAAGGAGCATGATTATGCAGGAACTGCAACCGTTGGTTCTTCTGAAGCGATATTATTGGCTTGTTTAGCACATAAATTTACTTGGCGTAATCATCGGCGTGCACAAGGAAAAGATACCAGTAAGCCCAATATAATTATGGGAGGCAACGTTCATGTCTGTTGGGAGAAATTTGCGCGTTACTTTGATGTAGAGCCACGCATCGTTCCTCTCGAGGAAGAGCAATACTTTCTAAAAGCAAAAGATGTAGCACCTCTGATTGATGAAAACACTATTTGTGTCGGGGTTATTTTGGGTAGTACCTATACTGGTGAGTATGATGAAGTTGCAGAAATCAATGCGTTGTTATTGAGAGTCAAGCAAGAGCAGGGCTGGGATATACCAATGCATGTCGATGCGGCCAGTGGCGGCTTTATTTTAATGTTTAAAGACCATGATATTCAATGGGATTTTCGTCTTGAACAAGTTAAATCCATTAATTTATCCGGACATAAATATGGATTGGTATATCCAGGAATTGGTTGGCTTGTGTTCAAGGACGAACACATGGTGCCAGAAGAACTTATTTTTAATATCAATTATCTGGGAGGATTGATTCCTTCATATACCTTAAACTTTTCTAATAGCAGTGCCATGATAGTTGCCCAATATTATAATTTCTTACGTTTAGGACAAGAAGGTTATCGAAAAATTGTCCATAATATGATGAAGATTACCGAATATATTGTGAAAGGATTGGAGGCAACCGGTTATTTGAAAATTGTTGGAACGCGACGTATGGAGCCTGTGATCACCATGCAAATGGTTCCAGGGACATCTTTTTCTGTCTTTGAGTTTTCAAAAGCCTTGCGTTGTTATGATTGGATAGTTCCAGCGTATACCATGCCTAAAAATGTCGAGCATCTTGAAGTAATGCGGATTGTAGTTAAGGAAAACATGAGCTTAAGTCTTGCTGAAGATTTTCTCGGTGCAGTCCATAAGGTATTTAAAGAGTTTGAAGGTAAACCCAGTGTTTTAACTCAAAAACGAGATGGTAAAAACTTAGCTTAGATTATCAGTATAATTGAAGCAAAATTTTTGTTATGCTTGGCGATATATAATACTATTGCTTTGACTATTTAGGTTGTTTTTATGCTAAACACTGCGGCTATTGATATCACTTCGCTTTCCAAAATATATAGTAATGGCTTTAAAGCACTGAATGAGATTAATTTAGAGATTAAGCGCGGTGAAATTTTTGCACTATTGGGGCCTAATGGTGCAGGTAAAACTACTTTAATCAATACCATTTGTGGTATCTCTCAACCCAGTAGCGGAAAAATTCACGTCCTAGGCTATGATCATATCACGCAATATCGACAAGCACGTGCAGCTGTAGGACTAGTGCCGCAAGAGCTGGCCACTGATTCATTTGAGACGGTCTGGAATACGGTGACTTTTAGCCGAGGATTATTTAACAAACCCCGCAGTCCTGCTTATATTGAAGACGTGCTCAAACGTCTTTCGTTGTGGGACAAGAAAGACGAACAAATTAGGCGTTTATCGGGAGGGATGAAAAGAAGGGTGATGATTGCCAAAGCATTGGCGCATGAGCCTGAAATTTTGTTTCTTGATGAACCCACCGCTGGGGTGGATGTGGAGCTGCGTAAATCGATGTGGACCCAAGTAAGAAGTTTACGTGAAACGGGTGCGACTATTATTCTGACCACGCATTATATTGAGGAAGCCCAAGAAATGTCCGATCGTATTGGCATTATTAACAAAGGGCATCTGATTTTAACAGAAGATAAAAAAGTTCTGATGGAAAAAATGGGTAAGCGACAGATGATTTTTGTGTTACGAGAACCCCTTGACAGCATTCCTATAGGATTGACTAACTACCCTTTGATTTTGGAGAAAGATGACAATGGTGGCAAATTAATTTTAACTTACGATGCGCAAACTGAAAATGATATCTCGGATGTATTGGACAATCTGAAGTCCAATGGTATTCGTCCCAAAGATATTTATAGTCGCCAAAGCAGCTTGGAAGAGATATTTATTGAACTGGTGAATCTAAAATGAACATTCGTGGCATTTGTGCAATTTATAATTTTGAAATGGGGCGTACGTTACGTACGAAAGGGCAAAGTATTGCATCACCAGTTATTTCAACAGTACTGTATTTTATCGTTTTTGGTTCTGCCATTGGCTCGCGAATGCAAGCGATTGATGGTGTGCCTTATGGGGCTTTCATTGTTCCAGGACTTGTTATGCTCACTGTCCTTAGTCAAAGCGTCTCAAATGCGTCTTTTGGCATCTATTTTCCGCGGTTTACGGGCACAATTTATGAAATTTTAACAGCCCCTATGTCATTTGTTGAAATTGTATTGGGCTATGTGGGTGCTGCAGCGACCAAATCAGTGATCATTGGAGTGATTGTGCTGTTAACAGCATGTTTTTTTGTACCATTGCAAGTTAAACATCCGATGTGGATGATATTTTTTCTGGTCATGACCAGTGTCACCTTTAGTTTAATGGGGTTTATTATCGGTATTTGGGCCGATGGATTTGAGAAATTACAACTTATTCCGCTACTGGTCATTACACCGCTTACTTTCCTTGGAGGCAGTTTTTATTCTATTAATATGTTGCCACCTTTTTGGCATCAATTTTCCTTGCTCAATCCTGTGGTGTATCTCGTCAGTGGCTTTCGCTGGAGCTTTTATGAGCATGGCGATGTGAGTATAGCAATCAGCGTTACAATGATTTTGACATTTACAGGTATGTGCCTTGGAGTTATTGCTTGGATGTTTAAAACCGGATATGGTTTTAGAAAGTAAGTAAAAAGTGTCTCTCAATTAAGATCATTTTAGATAAGGATGAAAATGAAATTATTTGGTTTATTTAAAAAAACGGTGACGGCTTTAAATAGCCCCATTAAAGGTTCCCAATTAGCGCGGAATTATAGCATTAATACGCATCAAGCCATTACCGAAGGTTTTTCAGATCAAGAACTGACTGAATTTTATGCTTTAGCGGTTACGGAGACTTTCGAACCTGAGCACGTTATTTGTCATGAAAATGATAAGCCAGATACTTTCCATATTATTCTTACAGGTGAGGCTGAGGTTTACATCTCAAAAATGAATGATGAGGGACAATTGGTGCATCATATGTTGGCAACGCTGAGTAAAGATGATGTCATTGGAGATATGGCGCTTGTTGAAAACAAACCACGTTCGGCCTCAGTTCGAGCAAAAACCGCATTAACCACGCTTACTTTCAAAATGGAGACAATAAAGGAAAAACCAGGTGTTTGCTTACTTTTAACCCGAAACATGGCAAATATATTGTCAGACCGCCTGCGTTTTAATAATCAAGTGACGGTTAAAAAAATGGAAGAGAGTCTTGAGCAGGCACAGGCGAGAAACGTTTTAGGTGTTTTTATGGTGGCCATGTTTTGGGTTATCAGTTTGTATACGTTATCATTAACTAAATTGATTGAAATTAATGAATATTTTTGAGGATTCAATTTTTTATCGATAGGTTTAATTGTTTTCTTCACTATCGTTACCATCATGGCCATGCGCAGGACAGGTCTGCCCCTGTCTCGTTTTGGTATCACCTGGAAAGATTGGCCGCAACAAGCGATACAAGGATTCATCTGGACGTTGCCATTAATGTTGTTATTTTTATTCATTAAGGCCTTTTTTGTCTATTTTACGGCAAATCCAAACCATCTTCATCTTATTTCTGGTATTGGTGAAGGCATGGTTGATGGTCAATTTAGCCTTAGACTGTATCTCACTACGATGTTTTTATATGCAATATTGTGTCCTGTACAAGAGTTGATTGTGCGAGGCGCTCTGCAGTCAACATTTTATAATTTCTTGCCCGGTAATGAAGTATATAGAAAGTGGAATGCGATTATTCTTTCCAACCTTATTTTTTCATCCGTTCATTCTCATCTAAGCATTGTGTTTGCTACAGTTACATTCATTCCAGGATTATTTTGGGGGTGGTTATTTCATAAACAAAAATCAATAATTGGTGTATCAGTATCTCATGTTATGCTGGGTTTATGGGTCATCTTTGTTATTGGTGTCAAAGGGACTATTGCTGTTTAGTATTTTTTAAATACTCCTTTGAGGTGAGCAATCAAATCTGGACAAATGGGGTAAACCGCTTTTGTCCATCCGTTCTATCTGCAACGATAACAATGCCACCTCGCATAGATGCTTTATACTCCAATTGACGTCTAAACTCATATCTGCTACAGAGCGCGCAAGATAACGATTGCTCATCATGGCATGAAGTTTAGCGAGTTTGCTTTTAGCTTTTTGTCGATTACGCGAACCTTTGAGAAGCATCTTATGTGGCTTTGGGCCCGGAACAGGTGGCTCTCCCGTTGAAAACGCGGATACACCTAAATATCCACCCACAACGCCTTGGTTTTCAGCTTGTGGTAGTTGAGATAAATCTTGAGTATCCACTGTAATACTAACAAACCATCGATTAGCCACTCGGGATATAGTGACTGACATGACCTTGCCCCTAAAACGCAACGCCTCACGCATTCGCACTCAATCTAAATTAGGGATGCGAATGCCTGAACCATTGATTTGAAATTGATCAGCGGTAAGTCGGGCATGCATTGCGTCCGGCCAAAAAATTCTTAAATGCCTCGCCCAACTGAATAATGGCCATTGATATTTTGGTAAATTCAATGCATGGTCGAGTGGGAATAAGCTGGCCTGATGTCGTTGATTATATCCAATTCGCCGCACTGTAACATCACCAAATAAACTTGCTATGCTACGGCTGGTATTCGTTCGAACATGATTGAGCGTTTGACCTGCAGGTGAAATAACATGCTCGTGCCGAATCTCAGTATCAGCCCTAACATCCAGATAACCTTGCAACAGTTTCCGCAATAATTCGGTGCCTTCTTTTTGGATAAAAACCTCGACTTCACCATGCTCCTATGTGGCACGTTCAGGCGACAACAATGTCACAATGATATTGTCTAATTGTTCTCGACAGGTAGAAAAAGCTGAAAATTCTTCTTGATTAGTATATGCTACTTGCATGAGGGTCCTTATTGGTAACTTATGGAATTCAGAACTGCATCAATACCATAATTGCTACCCTCATGCATCTCATTTAAAACCTAACTCTCTGATCGTTAATGAATAATCTTGTTTTTTTGTCGTTCTAAAAGATCTGCACCCATTTTATTTTTTGAACTTCCTAATTAGTTGATGTCAAAAATTTAGAAAAAATCATCAGCAGGTTATTTTAAAAACAGTGCAAAATTATCTCTTGGAAGTCGATAGAATTTTGAGCAATGTAATAAAAGGTATCAAGATGCTCCAACTGTTGTGGAAATCAATTTGATCGGTCAAGCTGAGAAGGTCATAGTTTTACTGTAGGAAGCAAATCAACAAATTATTTCTAATTTGTCGGAGTAATCATAAAGCTCAAGTGGTAGTGCGACTGCTCATATCAATAAGCATATATCAAAATTCACAAGGCCTTCATTTTAAAATAAAAAATTGTTCTTTATGATTAAAGATGCTATACTACAAATGTAGCTAAATGTAACTATTGTAGGTTAATGATGGGTGTTCCTATTAGAATTGATGAGTCAATTTATAACGAGGCAAAAAAAGTTGCTTCTGCTGAATTTCGTTCTATCCCAAATCAAATTGAATATTGGGCCAAGCTAGGAAAATGCGCTTTGGATAATCCTGACTTACCCATCGAATTTATAAAAGATGTACTTTTATCAAAGCTTCAGGATAAATCACTAGCGGAGCCTTTTAATTTTGAGGAAAAAAGTGAGTGATATCCATATAAAGCAAATGCCTGCTTTTAAAAAAGCTTATAAAAAGTTACCGCTTTCTCAACAATTGATTGTAAATAATGCAATTAAAGAAATTATTAAAAACCCTCAAATTGGAAATGAAAAACGAGGAGATTTATACGGAGTATTTGTTTATAAATTTAAAATTCATCATCAAGAATTCCTTTTAGCCTATGAGTGGGATGCTACACAACGTTTATTATTAGCATTAGGTGTGCATGAAAACTTTTATCGTGACCTTAAAAGTAGATAAATTTATCCAGGAGATTAAATGATTGCGGTAAAAGAACACACTTCTTTCAAAGCAGATTTACGATTAAGTCTAAATTTCTAAAAATCATATTATAAGAAACTACAAGATTACCAAATACCTTATGTTTTAAAGCTCTTGCATATGCCGACAATGTTGATCAACAATTCCGAACGATATGGATCACTTGAAGAGTAAAATTTAATCATTTTTATCAACGCAAAGATAAAACCGTAATATCCTTTTATTTTCAATAATAAAAAAGGATGAATAATGCCAACGGAGAAAGTTTCTATGCGCAAGATAAAAGAAATTCTAAAACTTAATTTTGAAAATATAAGTAACCGAGAAACTTCACGCAGATTAAGAATTGGAGCTGCTGGTGTTAGTCTCTACCTCGCAAGAGCTAAAGCCGCAGGATTAGTATGGCCTCTAAGTGATAAGTGGTCTGATGAAAAAATCTATAGTTTATTATTTCCAGTCGAAAATAAAAATATAAAGCATCCTTTGCCTGATTTTGGCAAAGTTCATCGGGAACTTAAGCGCAATACCGGAAAACGCGGCTATCGCTTCAAACAAGCCATTGAAGAAGCTCTATCTGATAATGGAATGAGAATTAGGTCAATTGCTAAAAAGCATGGCGTTGGTGCTTTATGCAAGTATTGAACAATTCTAATTAGCTTGTGACCAAATGAAGCTCTGCAGGACTGTGTCAAAATAAGACTCTACGTAAAAAAACCAACTCTATTGCGACGATAAAAAATAATAGCTAAAATTTGCAAATTACCTTAAGAGTTTTATTTGAAAGACTTTCTCTAAGAATAAAATTGCACTTCATTTGTGAATTGGGGGAGTACTTAATCAGGCAATAGTTGTCCACATCCCTATGATAAATTCGTTGTTTGAATGGCCGAACCAGTTGGAGTGGAAATGGCAATTAATGTAAATGACTCAAAATTAACCAGAAATGTGGTAATGATTTATATTACTCAATCTGGTGCGGAAGATAAGATCATAGGCAAGATCAAGGCTTTTTGCTGCTATAGTCTTGATCTTGCTCCAAATTAATCGCATCAACTTTAAATTCTTTAGAATAACTTTTTCTATGCGATATCCTTTTATCAAGGCTTTAGAATACTCGCAGAATTGTTCTTTTTCAACCGATCTAACATTCTATAGAGTGATGTCCCTTCATATTGCGTTTCTCTTTCTTGATTCCACATGAAGTCTTGCAACACCGCTAAACAATACGTATCACTTTTTTTTATTCTTTGAATGACGCCAAAAAAAGGCCAGTCCTCAAGATTAGATTTTTTATCATGGAGAAGACAATATAAAGCAGTACAAAAAAAGAAAAATCCCATTTTTTTAAGATAGGCATGAGATTGATTTTCAACATCCGCATCTTGGGTGATTTCCTGAAAATAATGCTCTAAAACATCTGAATTTTTATCAAGATCATCATTAGAAATACCTGTTAGAGCTTCAAAAATGTCTGATTTTATTAAATTCTCAATGACGTCCATCTCTGGAAATTTGGAGAATAACGTTTCAAAAAAAGTACTGATGCGTGCAGCATGGAGCTCGTTTGCACTTAAGAATTTGTTGAAACAGCCTGACTTATTGCATCTACTTAAAACCACACGTAAATGGTCATCGGGTTCAAATTTAGTATATTGCATGCTGATTTTTAGCAGACGAAGAAGACGAATGGGATCTTCTTCAAAAAGTCCGTCTCCGTTACTGACAACAGAAATCTTTCCTTTTTCAGTCTTTTCTAATGCGCCATCGAATGCTTTAATCTCTAAAAGTGGTTTGTCTGTTGATAAATCAATATACAAAGCGCTAATGGTAAAGTCGCGCTTGGCAAGAATGCGTTGCATGTAGGTATCAATAGGTTCTTGAGCCCAACAAGCGTCTGTGGCGATTTCAATTTCTATTTTTTTGATGGTGAGTTTTAGGGTAGGGTAGGTTTTCCCAATAATTTCAGCTTTGGGAAATCCATGGGTGCGTAAAAATTGTTTCAATGATTCCAAAGATACGCCAAGGACTAAACAATCATAATCTGAGTGATGAGGCCTTTTCAGGAATAAATTGGCTACAGCACTTCCAGTGAGTATACACGGCTTTTGTAAATGAGTGTTTAAAAGCGAGACTAACTCGATAAGGGGTTGAGGTAAATGTTGCCGAGGGACAAATCCAGGTGATTCGGGTTGGAACATGGAAAAAGTCAGTGGGGAGATTTGTGGGGGTGACTCGCAACGCCTTGACTTGAGAGGCAATAATTCAGGCTTGCCGTTTGCTTCTAGCTCAGCTTTCAAAAAACCAAATTCTGCAGTTAGTGTTGCTTCATCTAACATCGGCAGGCATTTTTCAACAACGTTCCAAATTTTGTGTTCGATGGCGCGTTTTATCATCTCAATAGGGGCGCTAATATATTGCGATTTAAGGAGATCATCTTCTAAAAACGTATTTAAAATTCGTCTGCTCTGTTCAGGTTGAAGCATACATAAGTCTAAAAAATAAGTTTGTTGTTTTTGCAGACTTTCTAGGAATGGCTTTAAGAGAGTTAGTTGATTAAATAATTCAAGATTATCGTTTTTAATACAATCTTCTATCACCCTAGCAATATAAGGCGTAATGGATGCGATACGGGTAAATTGATATCGGTATTGATAATTCTTGAATGAAAGTAGTTCATAAATCTCATAAACATTATTTTCTGAAAATAATCTTTTAAGAGTGGCTTCGTATGGCGCGTTCTTTAAGTCACGAACGAGGGAAATAGAGTTAGCATCACGTAAATACTTTTTTAAAAGTCCCCAGTTAAATTCAATATAAGGTACTTCGGGCTCTGCAATCGCAGGAGAGGCTTCCAAGGGTGATTGAATCTTTTTGCGTGGCGCAGGGGGGGCATCTTTTGGGTTGGCAGGGGGGGCCCATGTAGGTGTTAAATTGATGAGTATGTCTTTACGTTGTATAGACTTTAAAGCATGTCGAAATGCTTGATAATCGTGCATATTTAATGCTGCAATGAGAAGTTTAAGTAGCGCCCGACCATCTTGAGTTGGACAGCGCAACATTGCTGGCGATTTATCAGTATCAGCAGATTTGAGCAAAATTGCACTCAAAGATGCAGGTGTTATTATCTCCACTAAGTGTGGATATTTTTCAAGTATAGCTCGACCATCTTCAGTGGCACAAAGCCAATATGCAGCTGAGGTGCCAGGGTTTGCAGTAGCAGTTTCTAGTAAAATTGCATTTAAAGCGTCAGGGAGTATCTTTTGCGCTAACTTAGGAGATTCTAAAAGTACCTTACGGCCATTATCAGTTGCACAAAGTTCGAATACTGCTGAGTTACCAACATCAGCAGATTCTAGTAATTTTGAATTTAAAGCCTCAGCGCTTATCATGTTCTCCAAACCAGGATATTTTAAAAGTACCTCGCGACCATTATCAGCTGCGCAAAGTTTGAATATAGCTGAGGTGCCAGAAGGAATTCCAGGATATTCTCGCAATATTGCATTTAAATCCTTGGGGTTTATCTTCTTCATTAATGTGCGATTTTGTTTAAGTAACTCACGACCATTATTCGTTGCACAAAGTAAGAATGCGACAGACATACTAGGGTCGGGAGAATGTGGTACTCTTTCTTCTAAAACATCTTTGGGTATCATTTCCGCCAACCGGGGATATTGTGCAAGTAGCTCTCTCCCTTCCGGGTCTATACAAAGCCTAGATGAGGCTCGGGTGCCATCATGGGCTCTTGCATTTAAAGCTTCATCGGTTATCAGCTCTGCCAACCACGAACATTTTGCAAGTATCGCACGACCAACCGTAGTGGAACAAAGCATATATGTGGCTGACTTGCCAGCGAAAGCCCCAGCTGATTTTGGTAATCTTTGATTTAAAGCCGTGCCGGATATTTTTTGCGTAAAATAGGGATTCCTTTCAAGTAGCGCAAGACCTTTTTTATTTACACAAAGTTGGAATACTGCTGATTCGCCAGAATCGGGCATAATCGCATTTAAAACATCAGGTCTTATCATGTCCATCAACTCGGGATGCTTATCAAGTAACTCAAAACCATTCTCATATGCACAAAGCCCATATGCGGCTGACAGGTAGTTAGATTTTAATAATTTTGCATTTAAGCCCTCAGGGGTTATCATTTTCACTAACTGGGGGTATTGTTTAAGTAACTCACGACCATCATTATTTAAACAAAGCAGGAATATGGCTGACAGGTTATCACATTTTGGTAATCTTGCATTTAAGACGTCAGTGGATATCACTCTTAATAACTTAGGATGTTTTTTAAGTAAGTTACGACCATCTTCAGTTAAAAAAAGCATGAATATGGCTGATTTACCAGCGTCAGCGCCAGCAGTTTTTGGCAATATTGCATTTAAGGCGTCATCGGATATCAATCCTACTAACTTAGAATATTTTTTAAGTAACTTACGACCACTATCAGTTCCACAAAGCATGTATGTGGCTGATTTGCCAGCATTAGCACCAGCAGTTTTTGGCAATCTTGTATTTAAGGCGTCATCGGATATTATTTCCACTAACTCAGGATATTCTTCAAGTAACTTATGACCATCTTCAGTGGCACAAAGCCAATATACTGCAGAGGCCCCAGAGGTAGGAAATATTGCATTTAAAGCCTCAGGGGTTATCATTTTCGCTAACTCACGAAATTCTTTGAGTAATTTGCGACCATCTTGAGCGGCACAAAGCCAATATGCCGCTGAGGCGCCAAAATCGGGAACTATTGTATTTAAAGCCTCAGGCGTTATCATTGTCGCTAAATGGCGATGTTGTAAAAGTAAAGCACAACCTTGTTCAGTTGCACAAAGCCAATATGCCGCTGAGGCACCAGAATCTGGAACTATTGCATTTAAAGCATCAGGGGTTATCATGGTCGCCAATTCAGGATGTTTTGCAAGCAGTGCACGTCCTTGTTCAGTTGCACAAAGCCAATATGTGTTTCCAATCTCAGGCAAAGCTCGTTTGTCCTGCCGGAGTTGTTCCAGAGAAAGAGGCAAATCTTGTAAAAAGGCTTTATCGCTATCATGGTTATTTATTATTGCTAAGGCAAAAAAACAACGGCCAGTCTCTGGAGTATTAATAACAGCACCAACCAATCGATCTGTACCATTCATTTCAAGCTGGACCATATCAAAGCTGAATCCCGAGTTTTCACAACGTTGAGGATGCTCAAATTGTTTTAGCATATATGACTGTGCTGCTATATGTGCATGCGAATCCATCCATAAATTCAATCGTACTAGAGGGAAAATACCGTTTTTGCGGATTTGATTATGATGTTTTGGGAGACAAAATATTTTCATGAAAGCATCCTATTAATAATATTGGGCAAATAATACCATAAAGCACTTTGTCTTTACAATAGAGTTTTATTTGAGACAGTTGTTCCTCGAGAGTAAAACGCGGAAAATTTGCATGGTTGGGTTTCTGCAAGGGCCTAGCAGAATGACTGAAACTGTAAAGTTTTATATCTTCCCGTATTGAGAGAGCCTTAAGTTATGTATTGAAAACTGCTCTAACATTCTATAGAGTGATGAGCCTTCATATTGTGGGGCCCGTTCTTGATTCCATATAAAGTCTTGCAATACTGGTAGAGAAAACCTATCACTGAATTTTATTTTTTGAATGACGCCATAAAAAGGCCAGTCTTCAAGATTAGTTTCTTTATCACGAACATGACAATATAAAGCAGTACAGAAAAAGAAAAAACCCGCTTTTTTAAGATAGGCATGAGATTGATTTTCAACCCCTGATTGTTGGGTGATTTCATGAAAATATTGCTCTAAAATAGCTGATTTTTTTTCAAGATCATCATTAGCAATACCTGTTAGCGCATTAAAAATACCCGATATTTTTAATTCATCGATTATCTTCATTTCAGGGAATCTGGAGAATAACGTTTCTAAAAAAGTACTGATGCGTGCAGCCTGGTGCTCGCCTGCACTTAAGAATTTGTTGAAACAGTCGGACTTATCGCATTTACCTAAAACCGTAAGCAAGGTGTCATCAAATCGAAAATCAGGATATTGTAGGCTGATTTTTATCAGACGCAGAAGACAAATGGCGTCTTCAAAAAGTCCGTCTCCGTCACTGACAACAGAAATCTTTCTTGTTTCAGTCGTTTTTAATGCGCCATCGAATGCTTTAACCTCAAGAAGTTCATGGTCTGTTGATAAATCAAGATATAAAGCGCTAATGGTAAAATCGCGATTGGCGAGAATACGCTGCATGTAGGTATCAATAGGTTCTTGATCCCAACAAGCGTCTGTGGCGATTTCAATTTCTATTTTTTTGATGGTGAGTTTTAGAG
This sequence comes from Legionellales bacterium, assembly GCA_021732495.1. Taxonomy (GTDB): domain Bacteria; phylum Pseudomonadota; class Gammaproteobacteria; order Legionellales; family Legionellaceae; genus UBA2653. The sequence goes on from JAKFUY010000034.1 coordinate 44,504, forward strand.
TCGGGTAGGTCTTCCCAACAATTTTAGCTTGGTAAAATCCATGGGTGTGTAAAAATTGTTTCAATGATTCCAAAGATACGCCAAGGACTAAACAATCATAATCTGAGTGATGAGGCCTTTTCAGAAACAAATTGGCTACAGCACTTCCAGTGAGTATACACGGCTTTTGTAAATGAGTGTTTAAAAGCGAGACTAACTCGATAAGGGGTTGAGGTAAATGTTGCCGAGGGACAAATCCAGGTGATTCGGCTTGGAACATGGAAAAAGTCAGTGGGGAGATTTGTGGGGGTGACTCGCAACGCCTTGACTCGAGAGGCAATAATTCAAGCTTGCCGTTTTCTTGAAGCGCAGCTTTCAAAAAGTCAAATTCTGCAGTTAGTGTTGCTTCATCTAACATCGGCAGGCACTTTTCAACAACGTTCCAAATTTTGTGTTCGATGGCGCGTTTTATCATCTCAAAAGGGGCGCTAACATATTGCAACTCAATAAGTTCATTTTCTAGAATTACGTCTAAAATTCGTCTGTTCTGCTCAGGTTGCACCATACATAAGTCTAAAAAATAAGTTTGTTGTTTTTGTAGACTTTGCAGGAATAGATTAACAGCAATCAATTGAGAAAATAATTCAAGATTATCGTTTTCAATACAAAATTCTATCACATCAGCAATATAAGGCGTAATAGATGCAATACGGGTGAATTGATATCGGTATTGATAATCTTTGGATGAAAGCAGTTCATAAATCTCATAAATATTATTTTCTGAAAATAATGTTGCTAATCTAGCTTCATATGGCGCACTCTTTAAAGCACGAATAAGGGAAATAGAGTTGGCATCTCGAATATATTGTTTTAAAAGTTCCCAGTTAAATTCAATATAGGGTACTTCCGGCTTAGCAATAGACGGGCTTGAAGCCAACGGAGAGTGAATCTCCTGTTTTGGCGAAGGGGTTTTTTCTCTTGGGATAGCAGGCAAGGCTTGCGGTCTAGGTGAATCTATCATTGGTTTGGGTATTAAATGGATAAGGATATCTTCACGTTGAATTGACCTTAAAGCAGCTATAAATATTTGACAATCATGTGCGGTTAACTTTTTAACCAGAAGGTTAAATGCATCACGATGGGATTCAAAGCACGATAACAACGTATTACCTTTGATGTCGGGGGTGATAGTTTGTACTGCTTCGCTCAAAAGATGATTAGTAGGAACTGGAAAATGGTTTAAGAACCAGGTTAAAAGTTCCGTTTCTTTGGTTTGGCAAAAAATGTCTAAAATATTTTGTTGTTTGTCATTCAAATCTGTAAAGCAAAGACCATGTTTTGAAAAGAAATTGATAAACCTTTTTAAATGCGCACTCGAATTATCTTGCTGAAATAATAGGGCCAACAGGTGTTCTTGCTTTGGATTTTTAAGATTAATATTGGGATTATGGAAAAATAAAAACCCATCCATTTTTTCTGTATATATTTTAGAGTCCAAACCAAGATGAGTTTCAAGATAAAACAAGATAGGAAGTTGTGCGGGCCCAACCAATTGATTGACACCAATTATTTTATTAAAAATGGCATAATCTAAAAATTGTTCAAAATTATCACTAAAGGTCAGCCAGTGTGGGTACAACATAGGATTTAAATGCATGACTGAGAAAAAATCACTGACAATACCCTTAATTTTTAAATCGATGGCGGGGCTCATCACCGACACGTTTTTGCCAATGACATCAATGAGATGATGGCCATTTTTGCCGAATGTCTTAGCTAAGTTTGGAAAACGGACAATCAGGTTTTTTTCAGCAATAACTTTCAAACCTTCTTCATGATAAAATAAAATTTCTGCAAGGCTATTATATTTACAGCGTAATTTGAAAACAATCATATAAAGATCAAGTTCTCTGGTAAAAAACTGAAAGGGGAGAAAAAGATCAATATCGGGAAACCTAACAAAAAAATGAATGAATTCCCATTTTTGTAGGCATAAAGCGACGCTCATAAAACAGGAAAGATTAAACTTTCCATCCGTTAGATTCCATTGATTCGATATCCAGATGAGGTTTTCTAAGCGATCAAATTTTATCAAGTTAAATATAACTGAATTTAGATCCACATTATTGAAAATATCAGGATCATATTCCTTGATTTTGTCAAAAAAAAGCGGGTTTGCAAAAAGTAAGATATGAAGTGCTAAATCAGGTATTCTGGTTCTGATTTCTGGATGTTTTTTGAGTAGTTTAATAGTCAAATCACAATTTTTAGCTTTGAGCAGATAATTAATAGCTAACTGGCCGTTTGTGTCTGTGATGAATACATCAGGTTCCATTTCAAATAAGGTTTCAGCCAATTGCGGGGATTTGGTACACGCCCACATAAAAGGTGAGCGACCTGCCCAATCGAGGGTATTAATTTCAGTTGCCAAGTAAGGCGCTAGTTCTTTGATCTTATCAATGCGTTCTAAATCCACCAATAAATGCAATAATGAAAGAGATGGAGAGCTATATTCAGAGAGACGGTTGGTTAATAATTCATTGATGATAGAAAACCAATGTGGGTCTGCTATTGATTTTGTCGATTGCAACCAAAACCAGGCATGCATCTTAAGATCATAGGGTTTTTCTTTGTAGCTTGCGTCCTCGATAAATAATTTAATAAAATTGACAGAACATTGTAATTTAACAGCAAGTGCTAAAGGAGAGTATTGAAGTG
>JAKFUY010000105.1 GCA_021732495.1 Legionellales bacterium
GCTATAACCTTGTTCCTTTACCAAATTAATAGCATCAATTTTAAATTCTTTAGAATATTTTTTTCTCTGAGACATCATTTACTCCAGTTTTTTATATTATCGCTTAACGAGGGTATCCGGTTCTAGTAAACCACATCATCTTGAATTTATTGCATTTTATATGCTTAACCGCGAAATGATTTTTTACACCTAAGATACTCCTTAAGCGCCAAAAATATTTACTCAAATTACAATTTTTTCATCTATGCCCACTTCATTAGACTCAATATCCTTGAAGTGTAATGATTTTTTTAACGGGGTTTTATGCGAGATTAAAACGACCAAGGTGAAAACCTTAGTCGTTCCTCCATATTAACACATTGTTAAAATAGTAATCCTACCAAAGCATCATTGAGCCAGAATGGCATCCGCAGGTGCTGACAGGTTTAACAACTTTAACAACATGAGTATGGCAAACAGGTTTGGCAGTGTGACATACTGTTTTTACACAACCGCAACTCCATGCGGACCCACCTACAGCTAATGCGAGTAGGCTTGCAAAAGAAAACGCCATTATACGTGTTTTCATTGTGATCTCCTTTTCAAGTTTTCAATATGAGTATAGCAGGTATTTTACAATATGCTTTAAACTTGGACACAATAGTTGAATAGGAGGGAGTAATAGAAAGTTAATGAATTGGTTCGTGTTGGGTAAAACACAAGGTCAAGACTTTCCTTGCTACCCATTCACCGTGATCGATGCCATATTGTTTTTGAAATTGCAAAGTCATGGCTACCACCCAAGGAGAAAGCTGAAAATCAATGGATTTATTTTCGATATTGGTGATGATTTCAAACATTCCGATGTGACTTGCTTCACCGTTTGATAGAGCAAATTTCTCTATAAAAAATTTAGCAAGCTTTAAATCTTTATTTTTAGTTGGCCATTCATTCATCATAAACACTCAGTTACCTTGAGATTCATTCCATAAAGTTACAAACAAAACCATAATAATGGGACCTAAAAAAAGACCAAGAACACCCATCGTTTCCACCCCGCCTAAAATACCAAACAATACAGCAAGAAAGGGTAGTTCAATAGCGCCACCAATCATGACTGGTTTTACAACGTGATCGGCTACAAACATGACGAGTGTGCCCCAAACGATGACAATAATAGCTGACCACAGTGCGCCATTCGCAAGAAGGGTGAGAGAAATGAAAAAGAGTATTACCGGAACCACAAATGGGATCATTGCACCAAAGGCAGTAATAAAGCCAAGCAGTGTAGGCGCTGTAATATCTAAAAGTTTATAACAAATACCCATTAATAAACCCACACCGAGACCTACAAGAATCGTTCCATTGACTGTCGCTCTTAGTGCAGAAGGCAATTGGTCGGCATATCTTGACCAGCGTTCGCCGAAGCAATTGGAGCCTACGCGTTCAATTTGATAAAACAGTTTCCCACCGTCACGGTAGACAAAAAATAATGTTAAAAATGTAAAACCTATTTTTAGGCTGGTGTGCGCAAAAACAGTTCCGACTTGCTTAGCAACATAGCTGGTATGTGTTAAAGAAAGATGAAGGTTGGTTAAGAGGCTAGTGAGGTCCCCAGGGTGCCCCAAACTTTCTCCCCAATAGGTTTTAAGCGAATCACCGACAAATGGAAGTTTTATTATCCATTGGGGGGTGACTTGGCCATGGACATTCATATTTTGTAAGTAATTAATAAATAATTGGGTTTCGGTAATGAGGATACTAATGATCCAACTTAATGGAATCAGCAGTAGAAGAAATAAAATAGATGTAAAGATAAAAGCCGAAACACCCTGGTAGGAACCAAACAGTTTTTTCCATTGTTTATACAGGGGATAGGTGGTGATACCTAAAACACTGGCCCAAGCCATACAACTTAAAAATCGTTGCATGATAAGTAGTGTCAGTCCAAGAATACATGTGGTGACAAGAATAGCTAATAACTCTTTATGATTGCTGTTCATTAGTTAATCCAAGTGGTAATAGCGTACATTGTTAAAATTGACATGCATGCAGCGGCAATGTCATCAATCATCATTCCAAAACCCCCATGAATATTTTTATCTAGCCAGCCTATAGGGAATGGTTTTAGAATGTCAAAAAAGCGGAATAAAATAAACCCCAACAACAAATGAAGCCAAGTACAGGAAAAAGGGAGCATGACAAATAAAAACCCTACCACTTCATCAATATTGACCCCGCCATAATCATGTTCGCCAAGCTTGTCACTTAATAGTTGGCTAAGCTTAACGCCTATCATAAACAATATGAGCAAGATTCCAATATAGAAAACCATGGGGAGATACGACATTAAAATCACGAGAGGAATGGTGATAAGCGTTCCCCAAGTTCCTGGAATATAAGGCAAAAGACCACTGCCAAATCCAAAACCAATGAAGTAGCGCCAGTCAGAAAAAACCAATTTTGTCAGTTCTGACTTATTGATGTTCATTAAGACTTCCTTGCTGCAGTTTCAAGGGCACGAAGTTTGATAGACAGGTGATGTAAAACGCCATTGACATAGCGATGGCCTTCAATGGTTCCATAGGTTTTACAAAGAGAAATGGCCTCATCAATAATGACTCGGAAAGGGATATCTAAACAGTAGATATACTCATAGGTACTTAAGCGTAAGATTGCAAACTCAACAGGATTAATCATTTCTGCAGGTCTATCTAATAATGGGATAATATGTTCATCAATTTCGTGTGATTTTTGCGTGATACCGCGTAATAATTGTGAGAAATAAGGGATATCTAGTTTCTCTGGATTGTGTTCAGCTAAAAATTGCGCTTGAATTTCTGCAACATCGGATTTGTTCAGTTGCCATTGGTATAAGGCTTGTACTAATATTTTCCGCGCTTTTTGGCGACGACGTATGATTTCACGATTTTCCACAACAAAACCTCTTGGGTATAATTTAATTGTCTTTCATTTGATCCAGTGCCATTCTAAATTCACTAATATCTTTGAATCTTTTATACACTGATGCAAAACGAACATAAGCCACATGATCAATTTCAAAAAGTTCTTGCATGACCCACTCACCAATTTGTCTAGACTCAATTTCTCGTTCGCCATAACGACGAATTTTTTGAAGAACATGCGTCTGGGCTTCATCGAGTATATCAATACTGATTGGACGTTTTTGCAAAGCTTGTTGCATGCCTGCACGAAGTTTTTCAAGAATAAATGTTTCTCTGCGGCCATCACGCTTGATGATCAATGGCAGCATTAATTCAACGGTTTCAAAGGTTGTAAAACGTTGCTGACATTCTAAACATTCACGTCTTCTTCGAACTTGCTCACCTTGGGCGACCAATCTTGAGTCTACAACTTTTGTGTCTTCAGCATAACAAAATGGGCAATGCATATTTAGAGTCCCTTCAAATTAGCCATTAATTTAGCCAATGATCGCCACTATTATACACTGGAAATTGCTGGCATAGCTCAATAATTTTTTCTTTTATTTTTTTATGTGTTTCATGATGTTCAGGTTGAGATAAAATATCGGCTATCCAATTTGAAATCTCTATAACTTCTGTAGCACCCATGCCGCGGGTCGTAATGGCAGGTGTTCCTATACGGATACCACTAGTGATGAAAGGTGATTGTGGGTCGTTTGGGACACTGTTTTTATTGACTGTGATGTGGTTTTGTCCGAGCAATGCATCGGCATGTTTCCCGGTAATATTTTGGTTTATTAAGTCTATCAACATCATATGATTCTGGGTGCCTCCAGAAACAATGCTAAAATCTCTTTTCATTAAGGTTTCTGCCATCGTTTTAGCATTATCAATAACGCGTTGTTGATAATTTTTGAAAGAAGGTTGCAAGGCTTCTTGAAAAGCCACGGCTTTAGCACCTATACAGTGAATAAGTGGCCCCCCCTGCGTGCCAGGGAATAAAGCGGATTGTAGTTTTGAAGTAAGTTCCGAACCTTCGGGTGCAAGTATCATTCCACCTCGAGGACCTCGCAAGGTTTTATGCGTGGTCGTGGTGATGATATCTGCATAGGGTATCGGTGAGGGATACAGTCCTACAGCGACAAGACCTGCAACATGGGCAATATCTGCTAAAAGATAAGCATCTACTTCATCACAAATTTCACGGAAAATTTTCCAATCAAGAATTTGAGAATATGCAGAAAATCCTGCAATGATCATTTTTGGACGTAATGCTTTAGCTTTTTCTCTCACTTGGTCGTAATCAATTTGACCGTTTATTGGGTTTAATCCATAAAACTCTGAACGGTATATTTTTCCAGAATAATTGACCTTAGAACCATGGGTGAGATGCCCCCCATCCGAAAGAGACATGCCAAGGATTAAATCATTGGGTTGCAATAATGCTAGCATGACGGATGAATTGGCTTGTGAACCCGAGTGCGGTTGTACATTTGCATATCCAGCACCAAATAGTTTTTTAGCTCTATCAATAGCAAGCTGTTCAATTTCATCAACAAATTCACAGCCACCATAATATCGTTTTTGAGGGTAACCTTCAGCATATTTATTGGTTAAAATTGAGCCTTGCATAGCAAGCACACGCGGGCTTGCATAGTTTTCAGAAGCAATTAGCTCCAAATGTACTTCTTGACGGTTTTTTTCTAAATTTAAAAATTTTGAAACTAAGGGATCAAATGATTCTAATGATTGAGGCTGTTGATTCATATTCGGTTCTCACAAGGGTTTTTTATTGCAATATTAATTTTTTACAATCAAATCATTTTGAGTATGAATAACACCAACCGTATTGTCGGCGATATATCCAGCCCTTTGCTTAGTCATGTTTGAGTTAACAAAACCACTCAATTGCACAGTATCTTTGTATGTTTTTACTTTAATTGAAAAAGCATCTGTGCCGAGCATATCAAACAATCGTCCTTTCACCTTGGCGGTGACGGCGGTACTGTCCAAGTACTCTCCTGTACTCTCCTGCACTACAGATGCACCACAGCCCAATAGTAGCGGTGTGACGCACAACATCATGATACAAATTTTACGCACAACAAACTCCATTACAACAATTACATGGGTTACTTATAGTGTTCTATTTTTTCATTTCAGGTCAGGAGATGCTTTTTCTAAAATAGAATAGGGGTTTAGCCAGCCAGACTTGATGAGGATTTTTGAATTTACATACGTGGGCTGAGCATAAAGTTTCAACCCATAATTGGTTTCAATTTGCATATCCATGACACCATGGCAAATATTGAAATAAAATAAAGAGATATAATGCGGCATTTCGTAGGGTTCTATCACAAAAGGTTGCAAATATGTTCCATCGTCAAACTGTCCCGATACGATGATGTCATAGTGACTATCATTCGTGATTTTGATCAAGCACGTGGGTATCGATTGAAGTGAAGAGGGCTTTGGGTCTTTAGTCAGTCCCGGGTGAGTATGCGTTGTTTCCTGTGAACCAAAGGAAACACTGCAGATAAAAACTGCAACTAAACTTAGGATCCATTTTTTCATAGATTATCTCCACAAATGATAACTTTGACATCGTAGCATGAACATTTATTTAGTCAATAGGATTTAAATTAGTATATTTTTCATCTACAAACCTTCGCTGTACTCTTTTTTTATTTTGTGCGTCATTTTAAGCTTCTTAAGAGGGTTTTTTTGTTTTTTGTGAAAAAAAAGCTGTAAAAGTGCTTCAATACGCTTGACGCTTATTAAAAATTCACTCTATAGTGTAAAAAAGTGGTGAAAAAGAATATAAAAGTGGTGAATTGTGGGGGCAACTTTTAAAAGTTGAGGGATTTATGTTTAGAGGCATTAACTCGATCACTATTGATACGAAAGGAAGGATGGCTTTACCATCTCGATATCGAGAGTTATTGGCCGTAAGTATGGTTGTCACCATTGATACCGAAGAAACGTGTTTACTTTTATATCCAGAAGCAGAATGGCAAAAAATTGAAATTAGTTTACAAAAGTTGCCAAGCTTTAATCCAGCTGCGAGACGGATTCAACGTTTATTAATTGGTCATGCAACAGATGTCGATCTCGATGCCCAGGGCAGAATACTTTTACCATTAGAGTTGCGCCAATATGCTCAATTGCAAAAACAAACCGTATTGATAGGTCAAGGCAACAAATTTGAAATTTGGGATGATATTCAGTGGCAGGTGAGACGTCAAAAATGGTTAGAGGAAGAATCCTCCCATAGCGATGAATTGCCAGATGAAATGAAAACTTTTTCTTTATAGCGGGTTGAAAATGAGCGAACATTTACCAGTCATGCTTTCGGAAGCCATGATAGGTTTGAATATCAAACCAAATGGTGTTTATTTGGACGCCACCTTCGGTCGTGGAGGGCATAGCTGCACGATTTTATCCGCTCTCGGTCCCCAGGGCCAGTTATATGCCTTAGATCAGGACTTGCAAGCCGTTGAATACGCTCAAAAAAACATTACAGATCCACGTTTCACGATAGCGCATGGATCATTCGCAGATTTGGCAAAATGGATAGATGCTTTCCAGATCAGGGGACGCCTGTCAGGCATTTTAATGGATTTAGGGGTTTCTTCACCACAATTGGATGAAGCTGAACGTGGATTTAGTTTTATGCGTGAAGGCCCTTTGGATATGCGAATGAATACAACCATTGGTATCACTGCTGCCGATTATGTTAATACGGTAAGCGCTGAAGAAATGTCCAATGTATTTTTTAATTATGGTGAAGAGCGTTTTTCGCGGCGTATTGCTAGTGCTATTGTGAAGGCTCGAGAAAACAAGCCTTTTGTGACTACAACTGAGCTTGCAGAAGTGGTTCGGCTAGCCCAGCCAAAAAAAGACATGCATAAACATCCTGCAACAAGAGTTTTTCAAGCTTTAAGAATAGAAATCAATCAAGAATTGGCAGCTTTAAAATTAGCATTGACAGCTTCAGTCGACGGTTTGGAAATAGGTGGTCGTTTGGTCGTCATCAGTTTCCATTCTTTAGAAGACAGAATTGTTAAATTGTTTTTACAGCATGAGGAAAAAGGACCAGAATTACCTTCGCATTTACCTATCCCTACTTATTTGATTCATAAACCTAAGTTTGTTAGAAAGGGCAAGGCGATACAAGCCAGTCAAGAGGAAATCGACTTAAATCCCAGAGCACGAAGTGCTATCTTACGTATAGGAGAGAAAGTATCATGAACGCCGCGGCTAAAGCCTTACATGAGAGCGATTTTTTCCATGGTCATTTGAGTGAAATTCGATTTTCATTTGCTCAATGTTTGCAATTCATCTTATTTGTACTGGTATTGGTCAGTGCATTGACAGTCGTATACTGTACCAACCAGTACCGCATGAATTTGAGTCAACTTGAGCACTTAAAGGCCGAATCTAGTCATCTTGAATTGCAATGGGGACAGTTATTGCTGGAACAGGCTTCCCTGTCTGCACCATCAATGATTGAAGTGCAAGCCGAAGAAGAGCTTGAAATGACTATGCCAAGCTCCAAACAAACCGTTATTGTGCATTTAAAATGAAATGGGCTGAACATCGTATCAGATTAATTGTTTTAATCGTTTTTTTTTGCTTGTTTGGTTTGGTATTGTTAGGGCGTTTATACGCTTTGACCGTTTTAGATAGAGCATTTTTACAGCATCAAGGCGATGCTAGAAGTCTTCGCACCATCACAATCCCAAGTTTTCGTGGCATGATCATCGATAGAAATGGTCAACCATTGGCTATTAGCACCCCTGTACAATCAATTTGGATCAATCCTAAAAATTACCACGCCACACCAGAGCAACAACAAAAGTTGGTTGAATTGTTGGAGTTGGATTCGCATAAATTAGATAAAAAAATTAAACTTTTACATAATAAAGGCTTTTTTTACCTTAAAAGACAAATAACTCCCATGCTCTCGGATCAAGTGATGGATTTGAAAATCCAGGGTTTGTATAGTCAACAGGAATTCAAAAGATATTACCCAGAAAGTGAGAGCATGGCACAAATTATTGGTTTTACCAATATTGATGATAAAGGCATTGAGGGTCTTGAACTTGCTTATCAGTCATGGCTAGAGGGAATCAATGGGCAGAAACGTGTTATTAAAGATAGAATGGGGCGGGTGATACAAGAACTGGATATGATTAAAGAGCCTCGACCAGGTCGGATGTTGCAACTGAGCATTGATAGACGTATTCAGTTTTTAGCCTATGATGAATTGGTTAAAACACTCAAGCATTTTGAAGCCTTGTCAGGAACTGTCGTTGTTTTAGATGCTAAATCGGGTGAGGTATTGGCCATGGCCAATGCGCCTTCATTTAACCCCAATAATCGAATTGGCTATCGCCTAGAAGATTATCGTAATAAAGCCCTAACCGATGCATTTGAGCCTGGATCTGTGATGAAACCCTTTGCGATTGCAAGTGCTCTAGAAAGCGGACATTTTCAGCCAAATAGTATTATTGATACTCGGCCCAGTCAGATGTATGTGCAAGGCCATATCATTCGGGATGTCCATAGCTATGGCGTGCTTGATGTCACTGGTGTGCTGCGTTACTCAAGTAATGTGGGAGTTAGCAAGATGGTTCTCACCAATCCACCTGAGCAATTGATTGATTTGTTGGTGCGTTGTGGCATTTCTGAGAGAACTGAAACAGGATACCCAGGTGAAAATGAGGGCGCAATTGTTAAAGCCAAGCAGGCCAATCCTTTTGTATTGGCAACATTAAGTTTTGGATATGGTTTATCTGCAACTGCATTACAAATGGCTAAAGCCTATTCTGTTTTTGCCAATCATGGTGAAATTGTCCCAATTAGTCTATTGCATAACCCTGAGTCTGCAAAGAGACTCCAAGCAATTAAACCTGAGACGGCAGATACGATATTAAATATGTTAGAAGCCGTGGTGGTCAATGGAACTGGAAAAGCAGGCATGGTTCCCGGATTTAGAGTCGCTGGAAAAACAGGAACTGCATTAATTGCTGGCAAGCAAGGTTATTCTGACAAACGGTATATCTCAAGTTTTGTTGGTATGGCCCCGGTATCGAATCCAAGAGTTATTGTTGCCGTATTTATTCATGAACCCAATACCCATAAAGGTTATTATGGCGCAGCAGTTGCCGCACCTTTATTTGCAAAAGTATTGGAAACGTCTTTAAGAATTCTTAATGTTGCGCCTGATGAAAAGACCGTTGCTGAAAATAAATTTTTAAATCAATCTTCATCTGGAGAATAAAATGAAACTCTGTGAGTTATTGTCTCCTTGGATTCCAGAAATTAAAGATGAACGCGTTGTTCATGGCTTGGCAGTGGATCATCGTCTCGTCAAAGCTGGATATGTTTTCTTAGCATACCAAGGGAAAGGTTTTAATGGTGTCGATTTTATTGCAGGAGCGATTGCTAATGGAGCACTCGCTATCATTAGTGATGTATCCATTGATGATTCGAAACTGTCTGTGCCTGTGTATCATTGTATTCATTTACAACGTCATATTGGCGAAATAGCTGCTCGATTTTATCAATCGCCCACTGAACAATTAATCATGACGGGCATTACAGGTACCAATGGGAAGACCACTGTTGCCTATTTATTAATGCAAGCATATGATTTGTTAGGTGAAAAGTCGTCTTATATTGGTACGTTAGGCATGGGTGATATGCAATCCATGAAAGAAACGGGTTTAACCACACCGGGCCCTATTCAAATTCAACAACATTGTACTGACTTGCTAAAACAAGGGGTAGAACATGTAGCGATGGAAGTTTCTTCGCATGCGCTTGATCAAGGAAGGGTGACAGGTGTTGCTTTTGAACAAGCAATATTTACCAATATGACCCATGATCATCTGGATTATCATGGTACTTTTGATAAGTATGCCCAAGCTAAATCACTTTTATTCCAATGCCCTACATTAAAATCAATTATTGTTAATGCTGATGATACGCACCATAAAAAAATGTTAACCCATGCCAATCCCTATGCGACTGTATATCGTTTTGGCATTAAAACCTCTGCAGATATTCATGTTCAGTCCATGAGATGGACGTTGACTGGGATGTTTTTAGAAGTCAGTTCGCCTTGGGGGAATATTAGTTTGCAATCCTCTTTGCTTGGTGATTTTAACGTTTATAATATTCTTGCAGTATTTACCGCTTTGATGGCGCAAGGATTTGAACTCAATGCTGTGGCTGAAGTGATAGGACGATTACAAGCAGCCCCTGGTCGAATGCAAGTGGTGGCAACGACCCCCTTAGTGATCGTGGATTATGCGCATACCCCAGATGCTCTTCAAAAAGCTTTACAAACCTTGAAGAAATTTAAAAAACAAACGCAGGCAGGAAAGCTTTGGGTAGTGTTTGGTTGTGGAGGAGATAGAGATACGTTTAAGCGGCCCATGATGGGAAAGATTGCGATGACGGAAGCAGATCGTGTCGTGGTTACCAGCGATAATCCAAGAACAGAAGAACCGGAATCGATTATTCAACAGATTCTGGCAGATATTCCTGAAAATGCAGAGCCCATAATGGCTATTGTAGATAGGAAACTGGCCATCATCTCTTGTTTAGAAGAATCCCATGATAACGATATTATTTTGATTGCTGGCAAAGGTCACGAAAATTATCAATTGATTGGCACTGAAAAACTATTTTTCTCTGATCAATCTGTCGTCAATGAATATTTTAGTGAAGCCCAATAAATGAGGTTGATATGTTTGTGATTATGCTAAGTTACCAAAAAGATATTTCAGAAGTGGATAAATTTTTAATTGCACATCGAGAGTTTCTTGAGCAGGGCTACCAAAAAAATTATTTTCTGGCATCTGGTCCTCAAAATCCGCGAATAGGAGGGGTTATCATTTCTCTATTGAAGGACAAAAAACAACTCGAAGAGTTGATGGCTAAAGATCCTTTTCAAATTCATGGAATAGCCTCTTATGAGTTAATAGAATTTAGCCCTGTAAAGTTTCATCAGAATTTAGCTGATTTGGTTTAAGGCTTACATGCTGCAACCAGTGCGAGAATATCCTCATCAGTAATTTCTTTCTGAATATCGCCTAATTGTTTGAATTTTTTGAACAAAGCGTTAAATTCATTTTCTTCAACAGGGATGTTTAAAGATTCTAATTTATGAAGTAACGCCGCTCGACCCGAATGTTTACCCATGACCAGTTCAGATCCTGCAAATCCAACAGATTCTCGGGTAATAAACTCATAAGTTTCTCGAAATTTTAGTATCCCATCCTGATGAATCCCGGATTCATGGGCAAAGGTTAAGGGGGGACTTGATAATAATAAAAGGTGGGGTTTTTCTTGTCCACGCAAATCTTCGAAGTCAATTTCTTGAGAATGACAAATACCAACTAATAAATTTTGAAAATGAATGCCATTTGACGCTTTTTCATCAGATTCTGTGCAAATTTTATTTCTAATTGCAGATGTATAGTCTTGGTGAGTGATGACGTTTGAATTAAGATATATCTTTGAAGGTACAGGCATATCGCACTCTTAAGTATTTTTATATTGTCAATAGTAACAAAAAAACATACAAAGTAAATAATTCAATCATTTTTATTCTTGTCCTGCTAACCAATTAAATATCATCTGGCTTTTATAGAGTAGCTAAGCGTGATAGCATTGCGCCACAGTTTTGCTAGGTTGTTCGATTCTGAAAGAATAAACTGCGGGCATGTATGCCATCTGAGTAAAGGACAAAAATAACGCAAAGGACTGATGTACAGTTTCATCAGAATTTGAAAGATTTGATTTAGACGAATATCTATTGTTTGGAGTTTATCATGTCGTATGAAGAGCTAATTGAACTATTCAATCATATTACACCAGAAACGCGAGAGCTCACTTTATGCGCTATAGAGTTTAGTGATGATGCCATTTTAGCCTTGACTGAAAAATTGCAACATCTGCCTCATATAGAAAAAATTAGTCTTAACCAGTGCAATATTACCGATATAGACGCTACTATTTTAGCAAAAGCACTTCCTCATCTTAATCATTTGAAGACGATTGATCTTTCAGATAATGCCATTGAAGAAGCTGGAGCTATCGCAATTGCTGCAGTTCTCCCCCGACTTCCTAAACTTAAATCGATTTGCTTAAGCAATAATCTTATCAATGAGCTTGGAACTCAAGCCCTTGCGGCAGCAGTTCAAGTACTTCCAGAACTTGAAGAATTTGAACTTAAAGGCAATAAGATTGGATTAGATGGTGCTTATATTTTCCTTCATGGATTAACTTCACAACCAACTATTCAACAGCTTTTTTTAGATAGTATTGATATTCGTGAAGATGTATACGACAGAATTCAAGAACAATTAGAAATAAATAGACAGATAAGGCTTTTAAAGGAAGAGTTAGAATCTATTTGCAATGGAGAGGGTGATGTTCGTATTCGAGCTTACATGCTTTATGAGTTACGTAATAAAATGATCATGCAATTTCCGACCTTGGATTCAGAGGATTTAGAACCGAGAAAAATATTGCCTTTTTTTGAGAATATCGATAGAGAAATTGTTGACGTTGTCCACTCTCTTATTTTTAAACCTATAGGTGTTTTCCCATTAAGCGAGGAAGAAAAGAATGATAGAAGGATAGCCTTAATGCTTCTGCAATCCGATATAAATGCTGCTGACTCAGCCCATTTGATCAATTTGTGTATTGCTCAGATCAATGAAAAAGAGCTATTTCTTCCCGAGATTTGTTTGCCAGTTTTTAGTTTTAGACAATTATGGTCTGCCGCTAAAAATGTAGAGGAGTTACTTCAGCTGAGCCCATTAAAAACGCTAATAAGTGTCTTGTTAATTCAGACGACCTATACTTCTCCAATTGCTGCGTACTTACTCGCCATACCTGAAATTTGTGAAAAACTTCAAGAGCTCTCTTCAAAAACCGTAGATCGAGTAGAGTTAATTGATGGTTATCTGCCAGAGCAGTTAGGGTACGAGCCTCTTGGTTATTTCATCACGGAAGAAAATGCTTTTGCCGCACTTGAAAGCTTGTTGGGAGGTCAGCAAGCTCTCGTTCAGGCGGCAGGGATTGGTCATCTAGACGCAGTAAGAGCATTTTTAGTTGAAAAAAGCCACAACCATACCCTCAATGATGCGCTTTGCTCTGCAATATACTATACACCTTCAGAACTCGAAGAGCTCACCGACAGCGAGTTAAAACAATTTTGTATCAATATAGAGATAATAAATACCTTATTAAAAGCAGGCGCCAACCCCAATTCGATATATCAAGATGACATCACTGTCCTGATGTGGGCGGCGCAAAATGGTCAAGTTGAAATTGTCATAGCACTCTTGGCTGCAGGGGCTGATTCAATGATAACAAATGCTGAGCATCAAACTGCTTTTGATCTAGCCCATTTTACCGCCAAGCCTTGTTTGCGCGAACATGCAAGAAAAGCATTGAAAAGAAATGGAAGTCGTTTATTTGATGGGTCGAATAGTCAAGAGTATGGAAGTGAAAACCATTCAAGAAAATTAGGTTTTTGATATTTTGAATTAGTGGCCACTAAACTTTGGTTATCAAAGCACTATTGACAGTCTTGTTGATCAACAGAAATGCGTTCGTCAAATACAAAACAACCGCCTTGCCAAAGAGATTTTTCTTCGGGTGTTGTTTGCAAATAACGCAAAATGCCACCTTTTAACTGATAGACATTTTTAAAGCCAAGATCTTTTAAATAGGCTGTTGATTTTTCGCAACGCACACCACCGGTACAGAACATAGCAATTGGTCTATCTTTAAATTCCATTAATTCTGATTCAACGTATTTCGGAAATGCTCTAAAATTTTCTGTTTTGGGATTGATGGCATTTTTAAAGCTGCCCAATTCAAATTCATAATCATTTCGAGTATCAATGACCAACGTATTGGGATCGGCAATGATTTGATTCCAGCTGTCACCATCGAGATGACTATCATCTTCAGGGCCCGTGGCTTTTACTTGGGGTATACCCATGGTCACAATTTCTTTACGTATTTTGACTTTGCTTTTTTCAAAGGCCTGAAATGTAGCAGAGGTGATTGTTGGGCAAATATCAGACCAACGTTCATCTTCAGTGAATTCTTGCCAAAATTGTTCAATGATTTCAGGACTGGCAGAAACTGTACCATTCAAGCCTTCATGTGCTAAAACAATAGTGCCTAAAACTTGCCACTTTTTTAAAAGACATAAAAAATGAGGCTTAAGCGCTTCACAGTCAGGCAAATCAACAAACTTATAGAATGAATATAACAAAAAATTGGACATAGATATTGTTTAGATTTTTTATAAAGTATGGTACCGAGGGTGGGAATCGAACCCACATGATATCACTACCACCGGATTTTGAATCCGGCGCGTCTACCAATTCCGCCACCTCGGCATTTGCCCGTATTATAACAGAGGAATTGATGGAAGCAACTGCTGAAGACATTTATTTTTTTAAATCAATTACAAAGCGATAACGAACATCTGATTTTCCTATTCGAGTATAGGATTTATTGATTTCCGATGGGGTAATCATTTCAATTTCAGGGGCAATATCATGCTTTCCACAAAAATCCAACATTTCCTGGGTTTGTTGAATACCACCAATTAATGATCCTGTGATTTGTTTTCGATGGATAATCAGAGGCATTGGATTGAGTTTTATATCTGTTCCAGGTAAGCCGATCATCACCATTGCTCCATCATGTTTTAGGCATAATATATAGGCATCTATATTGGTCACATCAGAGGCTGTCCAAAGAAGCATATCTTGAGGGATAACTTTATTTTCAAAGTTTTTTTCGCCAGTATCAATGAAGGTATGCGCACCAAAAGCCAGTGCATCGGATTTTTTATTTTTTGAGTGGCTAAATACAGTGACCTCAGCCCCCAATTGATGTGCAATTTTGACAGCCACATGCCCCAGTCCACCAAACCCAATAATGCCCACTTTACTATTTTCATCAATATTAAAGTAACGAAGTGGAGAATAAGTGGTGATGCCCGCACAAAGTAGTGGTGCTGCTTTTGCTAAATCCATATGATCAGGAATTCGTAACACAAATTCTTCTCTGACTATAATTTCGTTGGAGTAGCCACCATAAGTCGGTTTTTGTGTATCATGTTTTTCATAATCATTGTAAGTGGATGTGAAGCCTTGTTCGCAAAATTGTTCTTCTTGTTTTTGACAAGATGAACATGTTTGGCAAGAGTCCACCATACAACCAACACCAACTCTATCTCCAATTTTGAATTTCTTTACCTTTGCACCAATATGTTTGACCACACCGGTAATTTCATGGCCCGGCACCATAGGAAAAATATTTGGCCCCCAATCACCATTGACTTGGTGGATATCGGAATGACAGATCCCACAATAATGTACATCAATCACCACGTCATGATCTTTAGGTGAGCGGCGTTGAATGATATGGGATACGATGTCCCCTTTGGCTTGAAGTGCCGCATAAGCTTGAACAGGATGCATCACAATTCCCTATGATAAAGATATTCTTATCTCATTATCATATACCGACTTATCCGTTTTTAGAATAGATTATTTTTGTGCAAAAATTGACAAATTAGATCTTTATTTGTATAATATAAGGGTGTTTGTTTATATAGGTGAGATTATGACAAAAGCATTGCAGTCAGAACTCGATTCAGAAATTAAACAAAATGTAACGAAATCTGTATATACCTTTTTTCAAGGGCTGGCGGAAGACAAAAAAGACGCGAATAGGAAAATAATATTTTCTTTATCTAAAGCAAATTTGATACCTCAATTGGATTTACTTTTAACTTCTCAGGAAAAGTCTTTGACTCAATATAAAGCATATCGGGCAATCGTAAGCTCTACGTTAACAGCAGATGAGTTGAAGTTATTTATAGAGGTTTCTAAACCCATTCTCAAATGTTTTTCAGGTCATGAATCAGGGGCCTGGTTGAGGGAAATAGCGCAAATTTTGAACGCAAAAGGACAGGCTAATGTATTTGAAAACATTGAAAGAGTCGTTAGGGAAGAAAAATTTTTTCTTAACCCAGAAAATATACAAAGTTATCGTAATGCAGATGTTTCTCAAATGCCTATAGATTTTCAAAACTTCTTAGAGGTAAGAACGCAATTAATACAAAATTTGAGTGAAAATTTACCTACTTTTAAATCTTTTAAGGACAACACCATGGTATTGCACTTGGGTATTTATAAAGTCCGAAAAGACCTTAGTGTCGAAGATTTTATGGTATTTGCCCAAAACTTTAAGTCTGAACTTGCTGCTAATGAACAAGATTATAATATTGCTTCTTTTTTGTATCAACATATCCCTATTATATATTGTTTGTATAAATGTCTGTTTTTCAACCATTGTTGTTTGGCTGAAGCGCATCAATTTCTTGATGAATCTCTGATGCTTCTAAGCCAACAAGCGGCAAATACGCTATAAAGCTCAGTCATTATTATCATCTTTCTATTTATTGACTATACTTGTATTGAGCAAATAATTTACAGGTTGATAGTGATGAAAAAGTTAATTATTCAATGTGTGCTACTCAGTTTGCTGACCATGTCGTGCTATGCGGAGTGTCAACGTGATGATTGCAAAAACAAGAAAGAACATTCACCTCATGCACTAACACCATCTGATGGTGCGGGCCCAATTACCCCTTTAGGCCTTTAAGCTTCGGTGATTTCTATCATTTTTTCTAATGCTTTTCTGGCATTGTCAATCACCCATTGTTGATCTTGATGGTCTAAGCGTTGACGAATGCCAGTAAATTCATTAACAACATCCCCGGCTTTAACGATGTTATATCCCAGCGATTTACCCTGACGTAGTAGGTCGAGTAAAGCGACTAAATGAGGGGGATCATTTCTTGACATGGTAGCACAGCCACATCCCACATGGGAGCCATGAGCAATATTTGCTTCGGCAACATTAACAACTTCAATGCCCTTGGGTTTGCCTTGTTGTTTTAAATAGCTGACCATGTGGTTTTCAGTTGCTACAGCGTATCGCTTGGTATTAGCTCTATCATTTAAAACCTGGTCCCATATAAAAGCGGTGGACCCCATTGAATCAGAGGCATTCATGACCAAATTGGTACATTCTGGATGACAGACCACATGATAACCGCGTTGTTTCCAATAATGACATTGTTCAGGAAGATAGGTGGTATGTACTGTGCATTCACTTGCAAATAATACCAGTTTTGCATCATCAAAGGCTTTTAATGTTTTAGCGTCGGTTTGCTCCAATTGATATCGCGCACCTTCGGTGCCCTTAGGCCAATAGGCAAGTTCATGAATATTAAGCCATTGCGCGACATTCTCACCCATGTGGCGATCGGGGATGAAAAGTATTTTTTTACCCTCAAGAAGTGCCCATTCAAATATTTTTTTTACATTCGAGCTGGTGCACACAGCCCCACCTTGTGCGCCTGTAAGTGCTTTGACACGTCCTGAAGTATTCATATAACAAACCGGTAGAATATTGTTTTTTCCATAACGCGCATTGAGTTGTTCAATGGCAGGTTCAACCATGAAATCCTTGGCAAACATTTCCATGGTACAGCCTGATTTGGGGTTGGTGATATACACCTGCTGTTGGGGATGGGCCAAAATGCTAATTGATTCAGCCATGAAGTGCACAGCAGACTCAATGATGACTTTTTTTTCTGGATTTCTTGCTGCCATTAAAGCCAATTGATAAGAGTCGCCAATAATGCCGCCAAATTCTTGAATCAGTTGAACAATTTCACCACCCATGTAGTAATGAGCTAATAATAATAAATCATCACCAAAGTGTTGTTGTGCTTTGTGCATATAAGGGCGCATCCACTTTAAAATGGTGGTGAGCTTTCGATCAGGTAAGGCTAGGTATTCTTCAGCATAGGGCATAAACTCTGTTTGATACCAATCCAGCGGGTAGTCTGATTGACATACCGACATGTCATAGGTGATTTGCATGTATGTTTGATTGGGTTGGTAATTGAGATGTTGTTTAAACATATGCCCTCTCTTTATATAAAACGATTTTCAGGATACATCATTCTATCAATACTATTTTTAGGATGATGACCGGTCTTGGGGTAGTCTTCGCGATAATGAGTGCCGCGTGATTCTTTTCTGGCTAGAGCAGATCGTACAATCAGTTCTGAAACACAGATAATATTTCGCAATTCTACGAGATCAGGTGTGATGAGATGCTGCCAATAATATTCTTCAATAATTTTGCTGCGAATCTTAACCATTTGCATTAAATCTTCCAATCCCTCTGCGGTACGGATAATACCGACATAGGCGGTCATCTCGTTTCTAAGACTTTTCCAGTGGGTATTGATTTGACTGGCGCGTCTTTGATTGAAAGTGGTTGGAGATTGCCATGCAGAAATATCAGGGATTTTTTTAAAGCCTTTGCAAGCTTCATTCAAAGAAGCATGCGCTGCATTTTTTGCCATGACAATCGCCTCAAGTAAAGAATTGCTTGCAAGACGGTTTGCACCATGTAATCCCGTGCAAGCAACTTCCCCAATGGCAAACAGACGTTTGATATCAGTTCTGCCGTCAATATCAGTCACCACGCCCCCACATTGATAGTGAGCCCCGGGGATCACAGGAATCATATCTTGGCTGATATCAATGCCCAGGTGGTATAAGGTTTTATAAATATGTGGAAAATGTTTTTGCAAGAATGATTTTGGTTGATGGCTAATGTCTAAGTAGACAAAATGATTTTTACTTTGTTCAATTTCAGAAAATATTGCGCGAGAAACAATATCACGCGTTGCCAATTCCATGTGATCTGGGGCATAGTTTTCCATAAAGCGTTGTCCATTGTCTGCATTGCGTAAAATAGCACCTTCGCCACGCAAGGCTTCTGAAATGAGGAAATTAGTGAGTTGTGGATGGTGCAGTAAAGTGGGATGGAATTGATAAAATTCCATATTGCTAATTCGCGCCCCAGCACGATAGGCCATAGCGACACCATCGCCTGTAGCAACTTCAGGATTGGAGGTGTAACGGTAGACTTTGCCTGAACCACCTGTTGCTAATACGACGACATTGGCTAAAAATGTATGAATCTTATAGTTAGTTTGATCGAGAATATACGCACCCAAAGCTTCACCTTGGATATCAATACGATAGGGGTGATGTTGTACAATCAGATTGACGGCGATATGATTTTCAAAAACAGTGATATTGGGGTGGTTTTGAATTTGAATATACAATCTGTCAATCATACTTAAGCCTGTATGATCGCCACAATTTAAGACACGTCGGTGACTGTGTCCTCCTTCTTTGGCAAGATCAAATCCACCTTTTTTATCCGTACTAAAAGGTATGTCGTATTTTTGTAGGTCAGCGATGGCCTGTGGACCTTGTTGAATAATACATTCCACATGGGGACGAAAGCATAAACCCGCAC
Organism: Legionellales bacterium; assembly: GCA_021732495.1. GTDB lineage: Bacteria > Pseudomonadota > Gammaproteobacteria > Legionellales > Legionellaceae > UBA2653. The sequence goes on from JAKFUY010000105.1 coordinate 19,392, forward strand.
CTGCTTTAAGGGTATCTTCGACGTGCTCGTTGATGGTATCGATAGGATCTATGACCGCAGCAATACCGCCTTGTGCATAACGACTGTTGCACTCGGTAGCGCTTGCTTTACAAATCATTGCTATCTTTAATTTTGGCTGCATCTCCAACAATTGCAATGCATAATGCATGCCTGCAAGTCCAGAACCAATAATTAATACATCATATTGGAAAGATGTCCCTGATTGATCTTTCATATTAAGTATCATGAAAAAGCTTTGACAAGTTGTGTGGCTAAGCCAATATAATTTTCAGGTGTGAGAGCTAACAGTTTTTGTTTGCTATCTGCAGGGATGTCTAGAGAATGTATAAATGTCTGCAATTGTTTTTGTGTGACCACGTGACCTCTAGTGAGATCACGGAGTTTCTCATAGGCCATCTCATCACCGAAGCGGCGCATCTCCGTTTGAATGGGTTCTGCAATAATATGCCAGTGGTTTTCTAAATCTTTAAGCAGTTGCTGTTTATCAACTTGAAGTTTGGCATTTCCCTTGGCAATCGCTTGATAGGCAATCAGTGCATAAGAAAATGCAGCGCCTATGTTTCTTAAAACGGTGGAGTCGGACAGATCCCGCTGGAGTCGAGATTGTGTCAATTTATTGGCAAAATGGATGAACATTGCATTAGCGATTCCGAGATTGCCTTCTGCATTTTCAAAATCAATGGGGTTGACTTTGTGTGGCATGGTCGATGAGCCGACCTCTCCAGATACCGTTTTTTGCTTAAAATAACCCATGGCAATGTATTGCCACATGTCTTGGCAATAATCGAGCAAGATATTATTGATGCGAAGCAATAAATGAGAAACTTCTGCAATACCATCATGGGGCTCAATTTGAGTTGTGTAGGGGTTGAATGACAGTCCTAGAGAATTTACAAATTGTTGACAATGTTGGCGCCAATCCAATTGTGGATACACAGCGATATGGGCATTGTAATTTCCAACAGCGCCATTGCATTTGGCTGGTATTAACACTTCCACCAATTGTTGCATTGGGCGTTTTAGCCTTGCAGCAAAATTGATGAGTTCTTTACCAAGGGTGGTCGGTGAAGCAGGCTGCCCATGGGTTCTGGCTAACATGGGATATTCAGCATATTTTTTACCTAAAACCGTAATTCCAGCAACCATTTCAGCAATGGCTGGCTGCATGATTTGCTCGATACCTTGTTTAAGCATCAATGCATAAGCAATATTATTAATATCTTCTGAGGTACAAGCGAAATGAATAAATGGTTTTAGATATACCAAAGAAGGCATCAGATCGAGTTTTTTTTGTAAATAATATTCGACAGCTTTGACATCATGATTGGTTTTAGTTTCGATAGCTTTGATGAGTAAGGCCTCTTGCTCATCAAAGCTATCGATAATCGATTGCAGGTACAGGGTTTCATCAGAAGTAAGTGCTTTAAGTTCATGAATTTGGGGGTTATTACATAATGATTCTAGCCAACGTATTTCTACAGTTAAACGATAAAAAATCAGAGCGTATTCACTAAAATAGGCAGACAAACTTCTGGTTTTATTGTAATAACGTCCATCAATAGGACTAATCGCAGTTAATGTTGATAAACTCATACCCAGCCTTTGTTAAAGCAAAGTTAATATAATAGTGAAATATAAGCGGATTGTTAAGCTTTTTGTCGGTTTTAACGAAATATTAAATGATTTGATTGGGGTGATTCACAGATTAGCTGAAATCCTTTACAATCTTTTTAACTAAAATCATAAGGACTTTGCATGCAACACGTGCCTCAAATTATTCCATTACAACAGTTAACATTAAAGGATCTACCTATTGTTGGTGGAAAGAATGCATCTCTTGGAGAAATGATTCAACATTTGAGCGCTGCAGGCGTAAAAGTTCCAGGTGGTTTTGCAACCACCTCCCAGGCATTTAGAGATTTTCTTTCACATCAAGGATTAGCTGAAAAAATTTATATGTTGCTTGATAAACTCGATGTGGAAGATATTAATCAGTTAACGGACGCAGGTCATACGATTCGTGAATGGATTATCGAAACCCCAATGCCTCAGGGGTTGGTTGACGAAATTCGTGCAGGGTATCAAGCGATGTCAAATGATATGGGGCGAACAGATTTTTCAGTGGCGGTGCGATCTTCTGCAACTGCCGAAGATTTACCCGAGGCATCTTTTGCTGGCCAACAAGAAACGTTTTTAAATGTGGTTGGGTTTGACAATATTCTCGATGCTATCAAATTGGTTTATGCCTCTTTGTTTAATGATAGAGCCATTGCATACCGAGTGCATCAAAACTTTCCGCATGATCAAGTGGCTTTGTCTGTGGGGATTCAATTAATGATTCGAAGTGACCTCGGAGCCAGTGGTGTATTATTTACCATGGATACTGAGTCTGGATTTAAAGATGTGGTATTTATTACTGCGGCATATGGACTGGGTGAGCTGGTGGTTCAAGGGGCTGTCAATCCTGATGAGTATTATGTCTATAAGCCGGCATTAAAAGCAGGAAAAGACGCTATATTACGTCGTAAATTGGGTCAAAAAGAAATCAAAATGATTTATCAAGAGGACAAGTCTTCTTCTTCAAGTGTGCAAACTGTAGCAGTCGATAAGCATCAGCAATATCTGTTTGCTTTAAATGATCAAGATCTCACTGTATTAGCCACCCACGCCGTTGCCATTGAAAATCATTATGGTCGCCCTATGGATATTGAGTGGGCCAAAGATGGTACTGATGGTCAAATTTATATTTTACAAGCTCGGCCTGAAACCGTCAAAAGTCGTACGGACATGAAAATCATTGAGCGATATTCAATGGCTAAACAAGGTCGGGTTTTGGTGGAAGGTCGAAGTATTGGTCAAAAAATCGGGAGCGGACCTGCAAGAATAATTAGTTCAATCGATGAATTGCATAAAGTGCAAGCCGGTGATGTTTTAGTGTCAGATATGACAGATCCTGATTGGGAACCTGTGATGAAAAAAGCAGCTGCTATTGTTACCAATCGTGGCGGAAGAACATGTCATGCTGCGATCATTGCCAGAGAACTTGGGATTCCTGCGGTAGTGGGTTGTGTGGATGCTACAGATACGATTGAAGAGGGTACTTTTATTACTGTTTCTTGTGCAGAAGGTGAAACAGGGTATGTGTATCAAGGCGATCTGTCTTATGATAGACAAGTTCTAAATGTTCAAGAGTTGCCTGACTTGCCGATTAAGGTGATGATGAATGTAGGCCATCCTGATAGAGCCTTTTTATTTCAATCGCTTCCGAATGCCGGGGTGGGTCTTGCCCGTCTTGAGTTTTTAATTTCCAATACCATTGGCATCCATCCACGTGCCTTGCTGGCTTTTGAACAACTGACTGATGCCACTTTAAAATCGAAAATACAAGAAAAAATCTGTGCTTATGCAAGCCCTACCGAATATTATATTGAAAGATTAAAAGAAGGGATTTCAACAATTGCAGCAGCCTTTTATCCCAGTCCTGTGATTGTTCGGTTATCGGATTTCAAATCTAATGAATATGCCAATCTATTAGGGGGGCATTTGTATGAGCCCCATGAAGAAAATCCAATGCTAGGTTTTCGAGGTGCTTCGCGCTATGTATCTGAAAACTTTAAAGCTGCATTTCAAATGGAATGTGAAGCTGTCAAAAGGGTCAGAGAGGGTATGGGACTCAACAATGTAGAAATTATGATTCCATTTGTGCGCACAGTTGGTGAAGCTAAAAATGTCATTGATATTTTAGCTGAGAATGGCCTGCAACGAGGCAAAAATGACTTGCGGGTGATTATGATGTGTGAGCTCCCATCGAACGCTCTTCTTGCAAATGAATTCTTGCAATATTTTGATGGCTTTTCGATCGGATCCAATGATCTTACCCAGCTCACATTGGGTTTAGACCGAGATTCGAGCTTAATTGCCCAACAATTTGATGAGCGAGACCCGGCAGTAAAAGCATTGTTAAAAATGGCTATTTCTGCTTGTAAAGCCCAGGGGAAATACATTGGCATTTGTGGACAAGGACCTTCAGATCATCCTGATTTTGCTTTGTGGTTATTAAATGAGGGGATTGAATCAGTATCCTTGAATCCAGATTGTGTGATAGAAACCATTTTTTGGTTAGCCAAACAAACCCAACATTTGTCACAGTCGCCAGTTTAGAAGAGGATGACCATGCGCAAAAGCAGATATCTATTCATATTGGGATGTGTATATCCTTTATTGTCATGGTCACATTCAGCCAATGCGCATTTTGATCCAGTGTCACTCATTATTTTTTGGGTAACTCTCATTTATTGTTTAAGTGTGGTTGGGCAATTTTTTGCAAAAAAAATAGGCCAACCTTCTGTGCTTGGAGAATTGCTTATGGGGATTGTGGTTGGCAATCTCTGTTATTATTTTCAGATCCCTGAAATGGTTCTATTAAGAGAGGGTACAGGGGTTTTTCATATTTTACCTGATCTACTCGCTCATCAGACCCTCGATCATGCTATTTCAGAACATGTACAGCATTTTAAAGACTTGCCTTTAATCCAAAAAGCATTAACCAGTGTTCATGGTGCTGATTTATTAAATACCGCTTATGTCTTAGATGTGTTCTCTCGCTATGGGATCATTTATTTATTATTTATCGTCGGTCTTGATACCTCGTGGGGGGAACTAAAAAAAACGGGTAAATCTTCAATGTTGGTGGCAAGTATTGGCGTTGTGGCACCCATGCTTTTGGGGTTTTTAGTATTGTTTGTATTTTTTAGTGAACATCAATATCAAACCAATCTTTTTATCGCAGCCACATTAAGTGCTACCAGTGTGGGGATAACCGCACGTGTATTACAAGACCTCAATAAATTACGCACCAAAGAGGCAAAAATTATTTTGGGTGCTGCGATGATCGATGATGTTTTAGGGCTTTTTGTGCTAGCAGTGGTCAGTAGTTTGGTATTGCAGGGGCATTTGAGCATGATAGGGCTTATGCAAATATTATTGAGTTCTATGCTATTTTTTGTGCTAGTGATTGGTTTTGGCCCCAAACTGATTCGACGCTTGATCCCTTTGACAGGCTTTTTGGAATTATGGGAAGCAAAAGTAGTGATTGCATTTCTCGTGATTATGATTTTATCCTGGATGGCTAGTTTATTGCAATTATCGACCATCATTGGTGCTTTTACGGCAGGATTGATTTTAGATGATGAACTGTTTGTCAATAATAAACGAACGGGTTCAACATCTCATAAAATTAAGGAATTAATGGCGCCATTACAATGTTTATTAACGCCTTTGTTTTTTTTCTTAATGGGTGTTCAAGTTAAATTGGAGTCATTTTTAGATATGAATGTATTGGCAGTAGCACTCATTTTATGTGTGGTGGCTATTATCGGTAAATTAGTATCAGGTTATGGCGCAGATTCTAAAAACAACCGCTTATTTATTGGTGTTGGTATGATTCCTCGCGGGGAAGTGGGTTTGATCTTTGCTTCCATGGGAAGAAGTATTGGCGTGGTGAGCGAAGAGATTTTTTCTGCCATCGTGGTGATGGTTGTCGTTACCACGGTAATTGCGCCACCATGGATGAAGTGGTGCTTGAGAAAACAAGAGGAAAGATATGCAAAAAACAGTTGAAGCTGATGTCTTGCAAGCACTCAATGAAGATATTGGTAGTGGAGATATCACAGGACAACTGATTCCATCTTCGGTGCTGGGTGTGGCTAAACTTCACGCCAGGCAAGCTGCGGTGGTGTGTGGTAGGCCTTGGGTAAATGAGGTGTTGCGTCAAGTGTCTCCAGCATTAGAAATCACTTGGCAGGTAGAAGAAGGCAGTTATCAACAAAAGCCTTGTGTATGGGCAGAATTAAAGGGCCCCTTAACCGCCATGTTAACTGCTGAACGTACAGCCTTAAATTTTTTACAAACACTATCCGCCGTTGCAACCAAGACCCGTCATTATGTCCAGTGTTTAAATGGAACCGCCACCAAGCTTCTCGATACGCGTAAAACCCTACCCGGTTTAAGAATGGCACAAAAGTATGCCGTACGTTGTGGGGGTGGTTTCAATCATCGTATCGGTTTGTATGATGAGTATTTGATTAAGGAAAATCACATTGCAGCGCTGGGCGGTTTAGAAACTGCAATTGAGGCGGCACTGAAGCATTCTATCAAAAAGCCTATCGTGGTAGAGGTGCAAAATATTGAGCAGTTTAAAATTACCCAAGGCTTTGATGTGACGCGTATTATGTTAGATAATTTTACGGATGAAATGGTAGTCCAAACATTGGCGTTAAATCAAAAGCGACATTGTCCGCTTGAGGTTTCAGGTAATATCAATGAAGAACGTTTGAAAAAGTTAGCGCAGATGGGGGTTGATTATGTATCAGTAGGGGATCTCACCAAATCCATATCTGCTATTGATTTGAGCTTATTGGTTGTATCTTATGACACCTAGGAAAAATGTATGAAAGCAAAAATTGTATTTACAGGCGGTGGATCAGCAGGGCATGTGACTCCAAATATGGCTTTGATTGAGGCTTTTTTAAAAGATCAGGTGTCCGTTGCATATATTGGTTCAATATCAGGCATTGAGAAAAAGCTGATTGAAGAGATGAATATCCCTTACTATGGCATTCAAACCGGAAAATTAAGACGTTATTTGACCTGGCAGCATATTTTAGAACCTTTCAAAATGATGTATGGTCTGTTTCAATCCTTTTTTTTATTGCATCGTATTCAGCCCGAAGTGGTATTTTCCAAAGGTGGCTTTGTATCGTTTCCTGTGGTCGTTACGGCTTGGTTAAAACGTATTCCAGTTGTGGCGCATGAATCGGATATGACCCCTGGTCTTGCCAATAAGCTTGCCGTTCCTTTTGTAAAAAAAATATGTATTAATTTCCCCCCCGCAGCTCAATATTTTAAACATCCTGAACGGGTATTTGTAACCGGAACGCCGATTCGTGAGGTTTTATTACAAGGCAATGCTCATCGCGCTTTAAAAATGACAGGGTTTACTCAAGACAAACCAACAATCATGGTTATAGGTGGGAGCCTCGGTGCTAAAAAAATCAATCAGATGGTGAGAGCCATTTTACCAATGCTTTTAGAGCGTTACCAAGTGATTCATATCTGTGGTAGAGGAAATATCGATACATCGCTTGAAAATGCCCATGGTTATCGACAATTTGAATTTGTCGGTGCTGAGCTCGGTGATCTATTTGCCTTAAGTGACATGGTCATTTCTCGATCGGGGGCCAATGCCTTGTATGAATTATTAACGCTGGCAAAGCCACATTTACTCATTCCTTTATCAAAAGATGCGAGTCGGGGCGACCAAATCGATAATGCGGCCTATTTTGAAGAAAAAGGAGTCAGCCATGTATTACAAGAAAAAGACATGACTGCTCAAACCCTCATATCAGCAACTGAAAAAGTGATGCTTGAGCGAGATGATTTGGTTACTAAAATGCAGACATTGGGCTTGCGTTCAGCCACTGAAAAAGTCAAACGCGTCATTGAGTCTTTTCTAGAGTCTAAAGATGTTAAAAAAAAGTGGCTTACTGAGTAGTTGTCTATTATGTGTATTGGCCTGGTCCAATTGTATTGATTTAAATCGTGCGACTGAAGCTGATTTTAGAAAATTATTGCCACATATTGGCCCTCGTAAAGCCCAGCAAATTGTGGCATATCGTCGCTATTATGGAAAATTTACCAGTCTTTATGAACTTGAGGCTGTTCCTGGAATTGGCGCAAAATACCTCGAAAAACAAATGGTTTATATTTTATCTATGTTTTGTAACATCAAATAAAACCATTCTGCTGATGCAGCCTTTTAAGGCTGCCTGATGGATGGTTGTAGGTCACTCTTAAACCGTTGGAGATCGGATAATCTTGTGTCGTTTAGCTGTATAAGGGCCAACAAATCTATTTGAGCTATAGTTATCGTTTGGCGAGCACGAAATATAAGTTGAGCAAACTCTAGGGAATCCGTCTTTTCCTCTTTTTTATCCATTATCCCGAAGGCGCCTGCATTATGTCCACGGAATCTTGTGCCTGGAAAGCTGTACCAGTCTTGAGGCAGCATAGGACCTAGCCATAGTTGTAACAATGGTAGTATAAAGTCTTGCGGCCGATGAGTATTTAAATGCAAATCCCTTGGCAAGGTGGAGTCATTAAAGTCAGGTGTTGGAGAAAAACTCCGCACACTGTGGCAATATTCATTCGCTACGTGAACAGGAAAATCAAGCTGTACTGTGCCAAGTTGACGCCAGAACCCGACTTTTCTATCATCGGTTTCCATATCAAATTGAGCTAAGGTGCTATATTCCAGAAGTGTATTTTTGCAGGGCTCAAAACTAAAATGCCGTGAGCTTTTTGTTATACCAGCTTGCCTATAGCTCAACTTATCCTTTTCGATTTTATCAATGCGCTCAAGCATTATTGCTTTTGTTTTTTCACGAGAACTTGGCTCAAGAGCCATTATATGTTTCTCTAGCATCCGGCACATATATGTATCCAATGCCCAGTAAGCATATTCCAAAGCTGAGATATTTGCAAATGAACGACCTGAGTAATCAGTAACATTGCCTCGTTGTAATAATAATTGAGGGTGCTTACTAAGCATGGCATCAGCTTCATCTTGCTTGCCTTTAGCCACAAATGATAACAATTTATCGTTACTTAGCCGAGGTTGAAATAAGGTATTATAAGATTTATTCGTTCTAGCCAGCTGAGCCCTGTCGCTAGGGTCTAGGAATGCTCCTATTGCTTGTACTAATATTGCAGTAGGATATGTTGGTGGAATAATTTCTTGTTTTATTAGTGGGAAAAACCATCTTTGAAAAAACCAGGTCTTGTTATTATAAGCTTCGTAAATAGCTTTTACTGACTCTTCAGTGGGGTTTTCTGTATCATATTCAATTAATGCGGCACTGACGGCGCTCGAATAGAAAAGTTTTTGCAACCAAGACAGATTGTCATGGCTTTGCTTTAGTTCAGCCAGAGCAGATAAGGTTTTATCAGAAATTTTATTTTGCATTTAAGTATCCTGTCCTGGTTTTTAGCACTTAATTATTCATAAGGAACTTATTATATTATATGCGCTTTTTTTAATCAATAATATTCTGATATAAATTATGCTGACAGTTTTTTTAGCGTCATCATCTTGAAGCATATAGAAGGTTTAATGAATCGGTTTGGATGAAACTCATGCTATATCCATTCAGGAAAATGCCTAAAGCAATCTAACGTTGCACTTCTTCAAGAATGAGCTAACATGCCGTTGGATAAGGGCTTAACATAGTAGCAGTTTCTAGAGCTTTAATCGGATATTGATATGGCCGTATATGCGGTCGCATTGTTTCTATTAAGGCCGTGGGCTTGGACCTATCTGTGGCTCTGCTGGCTGAAGGTTCTCCCGTAACTGTGTGAGCTCGGAGGTTCTTACCATATTGAGGTAACGAAGGGCATCCACGTCACGGCTGACCATTCCAAGCCAGCCATTGTCATGAGTGCCTAATAACAACGCCCTTTTGCAGTCAGGCGCAGAATTTCGCACGAGTGAGAAATTTATACCGAGGCCTGAAGAATCAGTAAGAAGGGAGAGATTTGGCAGGTGCGGCCCCTCTTGCTCAAGCTCAAGTACAGTTGCATACCCATTTCTTTGCAAGCTATCTTCATTGAAGTTAGGTAGGGGGTAGAAATTACGGTCAGGATGACAATATTCTTGCAGCACGTGCAGCGGCGCCTTGCGCTGTTCCAAGCCTACTTGCATCCACGCTGCAAACCCAGCTGTTGTGCTCGCCCAATCCCCGGACAAGTCCAGGTAGTGGAGAACGACGTATCGAGTAAGTGCATCAATGAGAGGAGTGAAATCAAAATGTATGGTGTTCCTTATCGCGTAATCTTGCATATAGGTTAAACCCTTCGCTTCGATTTCATTAATGCGCTCAAGCATTATTACTTTTGTTTTTTCACGAGAACTTGGCTCAAGAACCATTATATGTTTCTCTAGCATCCGGCACATATATGTATCCAATGCCCAGTAGGCATATTCATAGGCTGAAATTTTTTTAAATAAGCGGCCTGAGCAATCAGTAACATCGCCACGTTCTAATAACAATTGAGGATGGTTTTTTAACAGGGCATCAGCTTCGTCTTGCTGGCCTCGTACCACATGGACTAATAATTGTGTAACGCGCAGCCTAGGTTGGAATAAGGTATTGTAAAATTTATTCGTTGCAGCTAACTGAGCCATGTCGCTAGTATCTAGAAATTCTCCTAGTGTATGTACTAATAAGTCAGTTGGAAAAGAAGGGGGGATAACTTGTGTTTTAATTAGAGGAACCTGCCGCGCACCTTGAGAAAAAAAGTTCTGTTTGTAACAAGCATCGTATATATCCTTTATGAACTCTAACGTGGGATTTCCTTTAGCATGTACAGCATAAAAGTAAAAGAGTTTTAAAAACCAAGGCAATTTATTATAGTTTTCTTTTAATTCACTCAGAGCAATTCGGTTTGTTTCATTAATTTTATTTTGCATTTTTAATAACCTCCTCTGGTTTTCAGCATCAACCTATTTATTTAAAATACGTAGGACTTGCGCTAAAATTTAATTGCGTTCGTTTTTTTCACAACAGAGATCTGATGTAAATTTCATAGACTGTTTATTAAGAGTGATACTTCAGGATCACATGAAAAGTCTAGTTAAACTCTTGAGATAAAATTTATTGGGAATTGTGGATTATATCCATTTCAAGAAAATAACAGAAGTTCAGTTATACGTGCGTGAAAAATTATTGCCAATTAAGACTATAAAAAGCATTCAAATTATGATTTAATTCTAGATAATTTTAAACCATTCAACATAGGTGAAAGTCGCGATGTTTAGAAAATTGCGGGGCATGTTTTCAAATGATTTGTCAATAGATTTAGGAACAGCCAATACACTAATTTATGTACGTGACAAAGGTATCGTTTTAAATGAGCCTTCTGTTGTGGCACTGCGCAATGATTCAGGCCAAAAAAGAGTCGCTGCAGTTGGTATAGAAGCCAAGCGTATGCTTGGTCGTACACCTGGCAATATCACAGCCATTCGTCCGATGAAAGATGGTGTCATTGCCGATTTTTTTGTAACTGAAAGAATGCTGCAGCATTTTATCCATAAAGTGCATGAAAATCGTTTTTTGCGGCCAAGCCCACGTGTTTTGGTTTGTGTGCCCTGTGGTTCTACCCAGGTTGAACGTAGAGCAATACGTGAATCTGCGATGGGTGCAGGCGCGCGTGAAGTCTTTTTGATTGAAGAGCCAATGGCTGCCGCTTTAGGTTCTGGAATGCCCGTAGAGGAAGCCAGTGGTTCTATGGTCGTTGATATTGGTGGAGGAACCACTGAAGTCGCTATTATCTCTTTAAGTGGTATTGTGTATCATCAGTCCGTACGAATCGGTGGTGATAAGTTTGATGATGCAATTGTCTCTTATGTTCGCCGTAATTATGGAACCTTGATTGGTGAGACCACTGCTGAGCGTATTAAACATCAAATTGGTTCAGCATACCCAACTCGGGACTTGTATGAGATCGAGGTTCGTGGACGAAACCTTGCTGAAGGTGTACCCCGAAGCTTTACCTTAACCAGTGCTGAAATCTTAGAAGCGCTTCAAGAGCCTCTATCAGGTATTGTTGGTGCTGTTCGTGCTGCATTAGAGCTTGCGCCTCCAGAATTGGCTGCAGATATTGCAGAACGCGGCATGGTACTGACAGGTGGTGGTGCATTATTAAAGAACATGGATACTTTGTTGATGGAAGAGACAGGCTTGCCTGTGTTGGTTGCCGAAGATCCACTAACTTGTGTTGCACGTGGTGGTGGGAAAGCTTTAGAACAGATGGATTTGCGCGGTGGTGACTTCTTATCTACAGAATGATTATTCGAGAAAACTTTTTCTCAAACGTCGTCAAGACATTCTAAAACAATTGCTAAGTTTGTTTCTTGCAATTGTTCTAGTTGTTTTCGATGCGAAATTTCATCAAAACCCCATTCGACAATTTATTGGATCGATAAGTTCTAGTTTGCAAATGGTGGTCACTAGACCTTTGCTCTGGTTTTCTTCGATTCAAGAATTTGTGTTTGGACAGCATCAATTGCAAGATCATAATAAACTGTTAAAACAGCAAGTCCTTAATCTTGAATATCAACTTCATCAAAAACAATTGCAAATCTATCAATATGAACAATTGAAGCGTTGGCTGGATTTAGAAGACTCTGATTTGAAGTTTGCAAGTGCAGCCCGATTAATGCTGATACAAGTTAATCCCAATCGACAAATGTACGTTCTAGATGAGGGACGTTCTCAGGGTGTGTTTGAGGGGCAAGTGGCTATTGATGGTCATGGTGTTATCGGTCAAGTGATAGATGTGGGTAAATATACCAGTACGCTATTAATGATTACAGACTCTCGTTGTGCAGTGCCTATTATTAATAAACGTACCGGATCGCATGGCGTTGTGGTCGGCAAAAATGACCAAAATACGTTACAGCTGTTACATGTCCCTAGAACGGATCAAGTTGAGCCTGGTGATGTGCTGATGACCTCTGGGTTGGGCTTAATTTATCCTTTTGGCATTCCTGTGGGGGTGGTTTCCTCGGTAGGCATCAACCCAGGAGACGATTTCCTAAAAGTTGAAGTGACGCCACTGGCAAAATTGAATAAGCACCATATGGTCATTTTATTAAAGTCATTTGCTGATATACAACGTCTGCAGCAGGAATTGGCAGAACGTTTGAATATGATGGAGGTGAATGAGTAAATGAATATCCAGCTACCCCTATATCTCTTTTTTAGTTTAATCTTTACATTTTTACCGATTCCTGGCATGTTTAGTGGTTGTTGGCCCAATTGGATAGTACTATTTTTTTTCTGGTTAGCGCATTATCGACCGCATTCCGCAATTCTACTATGGGTATGGTGTATTGGTTTGTTGCTGGACTCTCTTCAAGCGACATTTCTTGGAGTGCATGTGTTGGGACTGCTGCTATTAAGTGTTTTAATACAACAATATAAAACGAAGTTTTTATTATACCCAGTGATTCAGCAAGCAATATGGGTGGCTATAGGCACAAGTATATACGTTTTCTTCACCAATTTTTTCTGTGTAAATATGTCTTTCTGGCGGTTTTGTTTATATGTGACACAGGTTTCCGTGGTAACAGGCTGTGTTTGGCCATGGATTGAGTTTCGGCACAAATCTAAATTATATTATGTTCAAAAAACGTTGAGTCAATAGGGGAAAAATCATGATGTATCAACATATTAAGTTGCCTAAAGATGGCCAGACCATTACAAGACACAATGGTCAATTACATGTTCCTGAACAACCGATCATTCCTTTCATTGAAGGTGATGGTATTGGGGTTGATGTAACGCCTGCGATGAAGATTGTCGTGGATGCTGCTGTGGAAATCGCCTATGGTGGTCAGAGAAAAATTTCTTGGTTAGAGGTTTATGCAGGCGAAAAGGCTGCCGGTATATACGGTAACAATGACTATTTGCCTGCTGAAACGCTTCATGCACTAGAAACCTATAAAATTGGTATTAAAGGACCTTTGACAACCCCAGTCGGTGGTGGCATGCGTTCATTAAATGTGACTATTCGTCAGCAATTGGATTTATATGCTTGTGTGCGTCCTATTCGCTATTTTTCAGGCGTACCAAGTCCTCTCAAAGCACCCGAAAAAACTGATATGATTATCTTTAGAGAAAACTCGGAAGATATTTATGCTGGCATTGAGTGGATGGCAGATAGCCCAGAAGCTAAAAAATTGATTCAATTTTTACAACAAGACATGCAAGTTAAAAAAATTCGGTTTCCCGAACACTGTGGAATTGGAATTAAACCCGTTTCTAAAGAAGGCACAGAACGACTGGTCCGAGAAGCGATTTTACACGCCATTGCCCAAGACCTAGATTCTGTCACCTTGGTTCATAAAGGCAATATCATGAAATTCACTGAAGGTGCATTCCGTGATTGGGGTTATGCATTGGCACAAAATGAGTTTGCTGCCAAATTGCTGGATGGTGGTCCTTGGATGACATTGCGCAATCCAAAGACAGGTCGGGATATTGTGATTAAAGATGTGATTGCGGATGCATTTTTACAACAAATTCTCCTGCGTCCTGAAGAGTATTCAGTCGTTGCGACTTTAAACCTTAATGGGGATTATATTTCTGATGCTTTAGCAGCCCAAGTGGGGGGTATTGGTATTGCACCAGGGGCTAATATTGGTGAAAATATCGCTGTTTTTGAAGCCACTCATGGCACTGCTCCTAAATATGCAGGTCAAGATAAAGTCAATCCTGGTTCCCTCATTTTGTCTGCTGAGATGATGCTGCGCTATATGGGCTGGAATGAAGCTGCCGAATTGATTATTCATGGCATGGAGCAAGCAATTCAATCTAAGCATGTGACATATGATTTTGCGCGACTAATGCCGCAGGCGAAAGAAGTCAGTTGTTCAGAATTTGCTAAAACTATGGTAATGCATATGAAAAAATAATGTAATTCAGTGGATAATATTGAAATTTATGTCTATAAAAATAATATAGGACATTGATTTAATCCTCCTCGTTTTACCAGTACAAATGAGGAGGTGCTTTAGAGCGAGGAAGCTTAACAAATGGGAGAGGTGCCATGTTGAACAAAGAACTAGAGTTCACTTTGAACTTGGCGTTTAAAGAAGCTAAAGATAAACGTCATGAATTTATGACCGTGGAACATCTACTGTTATCTTTGCTGGATAACCCATCGGCCGAACATGTGTTACATGCGTGTGATGTCAACATTGAAGCTTTGAAGCATGATTTAGATCAGTATATCAATGAAAGCACGCCCATTATTTCTGAAGAGGATAAAGAACGCGAAACCCAGCCTACTTTGGGATTTCAACGCGTTTTACAACGTGCTGTATTTCATGTGCAATCGGCCGGAAAATCAGAGGTAACTGGTGCGAATGTACTGGCTGCAATATTTAGTGAACAAGACAGTCAAGCGGTATATTTTTTAAGACGAGAAAATATTAGTCGTCTCGATGTTATTAACTATATTGCCCATGGTATCACTAAACAACCCAACCAAGAAAACTTCTCGCCATCATTTGAAGAAGACTTCAATCAAGAATCCAATGAGTCACCTCTCGAAAGTTATTGCATGAATTTAAACAAACGTGCTCGAATTGGAAAAATAGATCCTTTAATTGGTCGAACTGAAGAATTACAACGTCTGGTTCAGGTCTTGTGTCGTCGACGTAAAAACAATCCTTTATTAGTAGGGGAAGCTGGTGTCGGTAAAACCGCGATCGCAGAAGGGTTGGCGCGATGTATCGTTGATGGTCAGGTACCTGAAGCCATTGCGAACTGTGTAGTTTATGCCCTCGATTTAGGTGCTTTATTAGCAGGCACAAAATACCGCGGAGACTTTGAAAAACGACTCAAAGCCTTATTAAAGCAAATGGGCAACAACCCAGGCGCTGTGCTCTTTATCGATGAGATTCATACGATTATTGGTGCAGGTGCTGCCTCTGGTGGTGTTATGGACGCTTCTAATTTAATCAAACCATTGCTTGCTAACGGTGAACTGAAATGTATAGGTTCTACTACTTATCAGGAATATCGTGGTATTTTTGAGAAAGATAGAGCATTGGCACGACGATTCCAAAAAATTGATGTCGCAGAACCCTCCATTGAAGAGACCTTCGAGATTCTCAAAGGTTTACGTCCAAGATTGGAACAACATCATGGGGTTAAGTTCTCGATCCCGGCTTTAAAAGTTGCTGTTGAACTTTCTGCTAAATTTATTAATGATAGGTTTTTACCTGATAAGGCCATTGATGTGGTCGATGAGGCTGGTGCTTATCAAAATTTATTAAAAGCCTCAAAACGCAAGAAAATTATCTCGGTTGTGGAAATTGAAAATGTGGTTGCAAAAATTGCCCGAGTGCCACTGAAAAAAATCACAGTGCGGGACAAAGAAACAATGCGTTATCTTGATAGAGATTTGAAGTTGATGGTATATGGTCAAGACGAGGCTATTGATGCATTGTCTTCAGCCATCAAATTGGCGCGCTCAGGACTGGGAGAGCCACAAAAACCAGTGGGTTGTTTCTTGTTTACAGGCCCTACTGGTGTCGGTAAAACTGAAGTCACCAAACAATTGGCAGCGGTCCTTGGAATTGAACTTTTACGGTTTGACATGTCCGAGTATATGGAAAAACATACCGTTTCTCGATTGATTGGTGCACCTCCTGGATATGTAGGCTTTGACCAAGGTGGTCTGCTTACGGAAGCGGTGGTGAAGCACCCTCATGCAGTATTGTTACTTGATGAGATAGAAAAAGCGCATTCTGATGTATATAATCTGCTGTTGCAGGTGATGGATCACGGTACTTTAACCGACACCAATGGTCGGCAAGCCGACTTTCGACATGTCATTTTGGTTATGACCAGCAATCTGGGTGCTCACGAGATTTCACGTAATAGTATGGGTTTTAGTGAGCAAGAGCATCAGTCTGATGTTAGCGCTGTGCTTAAAAGACAGTTTTCACCTGAATTTAGAAATCGTCTTGATGCCATTGTACAATTCAAAGCATTGGGAACTGACGTTATAGGTCTGGTGGTTGATAAATTTATTATGGAATTGGAAGAACAACTTGCCAATCGTGGTGTTACGATGAGCCTGGAACCAGAAGCAAGACAATGGTTAATTGAGCATGGTCATGATAAGAGTATGGGCGCTCGTCCAATGGCTCGAATGATTCAAGAACATGTCAAAAAACCCTTGGCCGACGAGCTATTGTTCGGTAAACTGAGCAAGGGTGGACATGTGCACCTAAGTTTAAAAAATGGCAATTTGTTCTTTGATTGTCATGATCATCGCGAAGGTGTTTGTTAATTACTCTTTGGTGGCTGTAAGTCCTCCACGAGGATTGCAGCCACCATATTCTTTTTTGATCAATATAATATTTTTCACTTGAGATTAATCCAACTTCTTGTTTAAAATACCTGGTTTGGTTTATGAATCGAGGGATTGGTTTTTTTATGTTGAAAAGACTCTTATTATTGGTAGTCGTATTGTTATCCGGGTGCGCGACTATGCCCCCACCTAAGCAAGTTAATGATGTTTGTCATATTTTTAAGCAATATCCAGATTGGTACCGAGCGTCCAAAGATGTTGAGCATCGTTGGTTGGTACCTGTACATGTGCAAATGGCAATTATCCATCAAGAGTCGAAGTTTCAATCCGATGCACGACCACCTGTACAGTACTTTTTAGGTGTTGTTCCCAGGGGGCGTCCGACCACAGCCCTTGGATATGCTCAAGTTTTAGATGGTACTTGGGATCTTTATCGTCAACACAATGGGACTATTTTTTCATCGCGTAAAAATTTCAAAGATGGTGTCGATTTTATTGGCTGGTATGCTAATAATGCCTATCATCGTGCTGGGATTTCAAGAAGCGATGCTTATCACTTGTATTTAGCCTATCATGAAGGTGTTACCGGATATATGAATCATACCTATTTACGAAAACCTTGGCTGATTCATGTAGCCCATAAGGTTTCAGCGCAAGCTGCAATGTATCAAGCGCAATTGAACCGATGTCATGCTTATTTATCCTATTAATTGGAGGTTGTAGTGTCCAAAATGAGAGTTATGTTATTAGGAGGCCCTGGTGCAGGAAAGGGTACTCAAGCGCAACATTTGATTAAATACTTTAATATACCGCAGATCTCTACCGGAGATATGCTCAGAAGCGCGGTTTCTCAAAACACTGATTTAGGTGTTAAAGCCCAAGAATATATGAATCATGGTCTTTTAGTGCCCGATGATCTCATTATTGCCATGGTAAAACAACGCTTGCAGATGCCTGATTGTGAACAAGGCTATTTGCTGGATGGTTTTCCCCGTACACTCATACAAGCAAAAGCGATGGTCAATGCTCAAATTGAATTAGATCATGTCATTGAAATTCAAGTGCCTGACGAAGAGATTATTAAGCGGATTTGTGGTCGACGCGTACACCCTGCATCGGGGCGGGTTTATCATGTCGATTTTCAACCTTCGAAACAACCGGGAAAAGACAATCTAACCGGCGATCTATTGATTCAAAGGGAAGATGATAAAGAAGATGTGATTAAACGACGTTTAGCTATCTATCATGAGCAAACAGCACCTCTGATTGATTTTTATAGGCATCAAATTAAAACGATACCTGGTGTCGCCACTATTCCTCAATACCATATCATTAATGGAATAGGCAATGTCGATGACATCGGTAAACAAATCATCAAAGCAATCACCATAGGAAAATAAAAATGGTAAAACAATTTCAGATTGAAGAAGTTGATATATTCCGTTTAGAGTCGCTGATAGAAGAACAAATGATAGTCGTTGTTGATTTCTGGGCGACGTGGTGTGTACCATGTCAGTCATTCGCTTTGGTGTTTGCTAATGTTGCCGAAGCGGAGTCCGATGTTTGTTTTGTCAAAATGAATATTGGTGAAGCCTCTCAGGAGGTTCTGGACTCTTTAGGTATTCAATCAGTACCCCATTTGATGATTTTCAAAAAAGGTCTGGCTGTTTATTCTGAAGCAGGCACTATCCCTAAGGCCGTTCTTAAAGATTTGGTGAGTCAAACCAAAGAATTGCAGCTTGAAAAAGAGTAATGGGTTGTGTAAATTATTCTCCTAAAAATGCAGCATAAACAAAATAAAGAGGCATAAACACCAGTTTTTCATCCTTGGGCTTTTGATAAGCGTTATCCAGGAAAATATAGGCAGTGGGTGTATTTGGATATTGTGTTAAAAATAGATGCAAGCTGCGCAGCCTTCCAGAAGCACCGCTTTTAACCTCAACTGGAATCACTTGACCTTGTTTCACGGTAAGAAAATCAACCTCAGCAGTACTGCTTTTTTCAAGGCGATGCCAATAATAGAGTTTTCCTTGATTTTGGGTAAACCGTAATTCTTGAGCAACGAATTGTTCGGCAAGTCTTCCGCTATACGCCGACAATAAATTGGTATTGCGATCGAGTGTATTCATGGGAAGTCCGCACAAACTTTGCATTAAGCCAATATCTAAAAAAGCGGCCTTAAATGTTTTCATATGAGAGGATGCTTCTAGCGGCATAACCGGTGGTGAGCAAGCCGGAATTGGTGTAATCACTTGTGCCATACTGAGAAGTGAAAATGCATTTTTGATGGTTGGTCCTGAAAAATCCTGCGCCAAATGACTATATTTAATTTGCCTACCTAGTTCTTTGGCAACAGATGAAAAGACTTCTGATAGACAAAGATGGTTGGCACGTGGTGCATATTTGGAAAAATCATATTGAAAGGATTGAATTAATTCCTGGTGTACTTCTTGGCTTTGGCGAATAGAGCCGCTGTCAACAAAAACTTGTACAGCCTCAGGCATGCCACCAATTATAAAATAACGGAACAGTTCTTGCCGTAACATATCATGCACTGCTTCAGACAATACTTGTGGTTTTTCTTGAAGGAGTCTTGCTAGGTTCTCATGTCCCACGGCCATTAGAAACTCAATAAAGTTCAATGGGTAAATATTTAAAAATCCAACGCGTCCCACTGGAAAGGATATTTGCGATAAAACAAATTCTAGTAGAGAGCCAGCTGTAATAAGATGTAACTTAGGCAACTCTTCAAAGAAATACCGCAATGACATCAAGGCTTGAGGGCACTGCTGAATTTCATCAAAAAATAAAAGTGTTTTTCCTGGAATAATTGATTGACCAGTGACGAGCTCAAGTTCGCTTATGATTCGCTTGGGATTGAGATCTTGGGAAAAAATTTTAGCCCAAAAAGGGTTTTTTTCGAAATCAACGGTGACCAAGTGTTGTGGAAACTCTAAAGAAGCCAAAGCTTTCACTGCATAGGTTTTGCCAACTTGACGAGCACCTCGTAAAACCAATGGCTTACGACGTGGGGTATGAACCCATTCTTGAAGTTCTTGAAGTATTAATCGCCGCATTGGAATGCTCCATTTAGAAATACAAGGTTATTTTAAGTGTTTATATTTAATAATACAAGGCAAATATAAGTAATACCAATCATCATGGTGATCATGGCTGCCTTTTTTTTGGATTGTGAATCTTTGTCCACTATTGATTGAAGATAAGAGAGCAATTCAGGCGAGCGTTGAATTTCATCTGATATAACCTTAAATGTTATTTGATATATTTTTAATTCCGTACATATTTAAAATTAGATTTAATTTATGTACATAAATAGCCGGGCTGGCGGTCAGTATCAAGATATTAATCCGTTAATAGCCAAAGGGGCTATTAACAGATAGAGGCTTTTTAAGGAAGGTTTCTTTGGGTGTGGCCAGTATACAATTGCCGTGGGCGACCTATTTTATAGGCACTGGCTGTCATCTCAAGCCAATGAGATGCCCAACCGACAGTTCTTGCGAGTGCAAAAATGACGGTAAACATATTACTTGGTATACCCATGGCACTTAATGTAATTCCAGAGTAAAAGTCGATATTGGGGTATAATTTCCGTTGAACAAAATAGCTATCTTCGAGTGCAATACGCTCTAATTCGACGGCTAATTTAAACAAAGGAATATTATGTGCGCCCATGGCGTCTAATACCTGATGACAGGTTTCGCGCATGACTTTAGCACGGGGATCATAGTTTTTATAAACACGATGACCAAAGCCCATCAGGCGGAAAGGATCATTTTTATCTTTTGCACGCTCAAGGTATTGCGGTATATTTTTCACATCGCCAATTTCTTTTAACATATCAAGACAAGCTTCATTGGCGCCACCATGGGCTGGCCCCCACAGCGCACTAATACCAGCACAAATACTCGCAAAAGGATCGGTTCCGGTGGAACCCGCAAGACGCACAGTTGATGTTGATGCATTTTGTTCATGATCAGCATGTAGGGTAAAGATAATATCCATTGCTTGGGATAATACAGGATTGGGTTTTTGACCTTCTGCACCAAACATCATATTTAAGAAATTTTCAGCGTAACCCAGTTCAGGGTTTGGATGAATAAAAGACTCACCTTTGCCATGCTTGAAACTCATGGCAGCCAAAGAGGTCACCTTCGCAATCATCTGAATGGTTGCTTGATAGCGATCTTCAGCTTTGTTTAAATTAATCGCGTCATGGTAAAAGCCAGCCAATGCAGAAAAGGCTGCAATCATCATTGCCATCGGATGAGCAGATGGACCAAATCCATTGAAAACTTTCTGAATTTGCGGGTCAACTTGGGCATGATATGAAAGTTTCTGTTGAAACGTTAGCTTTTCATTTGGTGAGGGTAATTCGCCATTGAGTAGAAGGTAGCTTACATCCAGGAAGTCTTTATGAGAGGCGAGCTGATCGATGGGATACCCTCGGTAAAGAAGAATACCTGCATCACCATCTATATACGTAATTTTGGATTCACATGACGCGGTGGACATAAAACCAGGGTCGAATGTAAAGTAACCTTCACTTCCTAGTTTGCTGATATCGATTACTGGTGTCCCCAATGTGGGATTGCTTATGGAGAGTTGAATAGGGGGGTGATTCCCTATATTAAGAACAGCTGATTTATCTGCCATGAATATGCCTAGTTTTGAACATCAATTTTGTAGCCTAAATATATAAAAATGTTGTGGATTCGTCAATTTTTTATGCGTTTATTTTGCTAGTTTTTTTTAAAAAACCTTTAAAAAGCGGTAGATGAGTTCGTTCATTAAATCTATTGAGTATGTTAAACTAATCCCTTTAAGATTCGAAGCAATAAAAAGGATAGGCAACTGTGAATCAAGATCATGAGATCATACCAATCAATATTGAAGAGGAATTGAAACAGTCTTACTTAGACTATGCCATGAGTGTTATTGTTGGACGGGCTTTGCCGGACGTCAGGGATGGTTTAAAACCCGTACATCGTCGGGTTTTATTCGCCATGCAGGTGTTGGGTAATGATTTTAACAAACCCTATAAAAAATCTGCGCGTGTGGTAGGGGACGTGATCGGTAAATACCATCCGCATGGAGACACGGCAGTTTACGACACCATGGTCCGTATGGCTCAGCCATTTTCAATGCGCTACTTATTGGTTGATGGTCAAGGTAACTTTGGATCCGTCGATGGCGATGCACCTGCTGCTATGCGATATACTGAAGTTCGAATGACTCGTCTTGCCCATGCATTAATGGCGGATTTAGATAAAAATACCGTAGATTTTGTGCCCAACTATGATGGCACCGAACAAGCGCCTGCTGTTTTTCCTTCGCGAATTCCTAATCTTCTCATCAATGGTTCATCGGGCATCGCTGTAGGGATGGCCACCAATATTCCACCACATAATTTGAATGAAGTCGTCGCCGCTTGCTTAGCGTTATTGGAGAACCCCTCATTAACGATTGAAGAGTTGATGCAGTATGTTCCAGGCCCAGATTTTCCTACCGCTGCCATTATTAATGGGCGTGCTGGAATTGTGGAGGCTTATCGAACAGGGCGAGGGCGAGTTGTAGTCAGAGCTCGAACTGGCTTTGAAACTGATGAGGATAATGGCAGACAATCGATTATTATTCATGAATTACCTTATCAAGTTAATAAAGCGCGTTTAATTGAAAAAATTGCAGAATTGGTTCGTGAAAAACGTCTAGAGGGTATTGTTGGATTACGTGATGAGTCTGATAAGCAAGGCATGCGTGTAGTCATTGAATTAAAGCGTGGTGAATTACCTGATGTGACATTGAATAATTTGTATGCGCATACCCAAATGCAAACCGTATTTGGCATGAATATGGTCTCTTTAGTTGATGGCCAACCGCGCACGCTCAATCTCAAGCAAATGATAGAATATTTCTTGAAACATCGCAGAGAAGTCGTAACTCGACGCTCAATTTTTGAATTAGAAAAAGCGCGTGCTAGGGCGCATATTTTAGAAGGTCTTGCTGTGGCTTTGGCGAATATTGACGAGATGATTACTTTAATCAAGCAATCTAAAAACCCACAAGAAGCCAAGCAGCAAATGATGGAAAAATGGTGGCCGTTGAATAATATAGGCCCTATTCTTGAAAAAGTGCGTGCCAATTTACCTGCACATATGCGTATTGATAGTAACTTAGATCTCACTAAAGGTGGATATCATCTGTCTGCAGAACAAACACAAGCCATTTTAGATTTAAGGTTGCATCGGTTAACCGCCTTGGAGCAAGAAAAAATCTTTGGTGAATTGGATTTGCTGGCACAAGAAATGCAAAAACTGATAGAGATTCTAAACTCTCCGCTACGCTTACGCGAAGTGATTGCAACTGAATTAAATGAAGTAGTGGCGCAGTTTGGTGATGCCCGTCGTACAGAAATCATTGATAATATGGAAGAGTTAAGTATTGAAGATTTGATTTCTGAACAGGAAGTCGTTGTGACATTGTCCCATCAAGGGTATGTTAAATATCAGTCTTTAGATATTTATCAATCTCAGCGCCGTGGTGGTAAAGGAAAGCTTGCCGCAGCTGTTAAAGAAGAAGATTTTGTAAGTCGATTATTGGTCGCCAATACCCATGATACTTTATTGTGTTTTTCAAACCAAGGCCGAGTGTACTGGATTAAAGTCTATCAATTGCCAGAAGCGCAACGCACTGCGCGTGGTCGTCCAATCATCAATATCTTGCCTTTAAAAGAGGGTGAAAATATTAATGCGATGTTACCGATTAAAAATTATGACAGTGGCCAGTTTGTGGTAATGGCGACCAAGGCTGGGGTGATTAAAAAAGTCTCGATAGAAGCATTTAGTCGTCCGCGGCAAACAGGCATTATCGCCATTGATTTGGATGCTGAAGATCGCTTGATTGGAGTGGCACTGACGGATGGTCAAAAAGATTTAATGTTGTTTTCTGATGCAGGAAAAGTTATTCGTTTTGCCGAGCATTTGGTAAGGCCTATGGGGCGGTCAGCTCGAGGCGTTAGAGCGATGCGTTTAGTAGAAGGCCAAGCTATGATTTCCTTGGTGGTGGTCAACTCAAACGGCGCTATTTTAACCGCTACAGAACTTGGGTTTGGTAAACGTACGGATATTGACGAATACCGAACTACCGGGCGCGGTGGTCAAGGCGTTATCTCTATTCAAGTAAATGAACGCAATGGGTCTGTAATCCGGGCCTTGCAGGTCATGGAAACTGATGAAGTCATGCTAATTACCGATAAAGGTACTTTAGTGCGTTTCAAAGTCAGTGAATTATCCGTGATTGGACGAAACACGCAAGGCGTTCGATTAATTTCACTGAGCCCGGGTGAGAAAGTGGTTGGCATGCAACGCATTGAAGAGATTCAAGACGTTGACAGTGAGGTTGTGGAAGAATGATGTCCAGGGGATATAATTTCGGCGCAGGGCCTGCAGCAATTCCTGAAGAGATATTGAAAGAAGCGCAAGTCGCTTTGTGGAATTGGAATAATACTGGCATGTCAATATTGGAAGTAGGGCATCGAACCCCTATTTTCATGGACATGTTAGCCGAAACAGAATCTTTGTGCCGTCAAATACTGAATATCCCCCAAACTCATGCCGTGTTGTTTTTAGGGGGGGCGGCTCGCACCCAGTTTGCCAATATCCCATTAAATTTATTGAAAAAAGGGAATAAGGCTGCCTATGTAGTCACTGGTACCTGGTCTGAAATGGCCTATCAAGAGGCACGTCACTTGGTTTCTAATGCAGCCTATGGCGTAGCTTCATCCAAAACAGAAGGTTTTCTGAAAGGACCTATTCCCCAATCTGATA
The DNA here is from genome assembly GCA_021732495.1 of Legionellales bacterium. Classification (GTDB taxonomy): domain Bacteria; phylum Pseudomonadota; class Gammaproteobacteria; order Legionellales; family Legionellaceae; genus UBA2653. The sequence goes on from JAKFUY010000105.1 coordinate 44,201, forward strand.
TTCAATCCGACACTCAATATTTGTATTACACCCCAAATGAGACCATCGTGGGCTTTTCTTATCAACCACCCCAAGAATGGTCTAACATACCATGGGTTGCTGACATGACGTCTTGTTTGTTTTCAGAACCAATCGATATCGAAAAATATGATCTTATTTTTGCCGGCGCGCAGAAAAATATTGCCAATGCAGGTTTAACCTTGGTTATTGTGCGACGTGATAAGTTAGAACATCAGCCTGAATCTCTATTACCATTGATGCAAGATTATCGTGTTCAAGATAAATCCCAATCCTTGTATGCAACACCACCTACATTCAATTGTTATCTCATGAACTTGATGATGAAGTGGATTTTAAAACAAGGCGGGGTTGAGGCTTTACAAAAATACAACCAGGCCAAAGCCCAAATGCTTTATCAATTTCTAGATGACTCGAAGATTTACCGAGCGTTTGTTCAAGAGCCCTATCGTTCAATGATGAACGTATCATTTACCACGGACTCTGCAGAAAAAGACCAATGGATATCACAACAGTGTGAAAAATTGGGCTTATATTCCTTAAAAGGACATCGATTCTTAGGAGGATTGCGGGCCAGTCTTTATAATTCAATGCCTATTGAAGGTGTTGAAAAGCTTATTGAGACCTTAAAACAACTCGCATAGATTAAACATTGGTTCGTATTACTATGAAACCAGGTTTGCTTTCGACATTTCTTGGTGATGGGGTGTTTTTGGATTTGAGATGCGGCCACGGTTACCGTTAATTAACTCAGCATCCTTCTCTTTCAGATAATTCAGAAACACTCCAATCACACTTAAATCACAAATATGATAGAATTAGAGAATGCGTATGTAGAACAATCTAGAAAAATAGCTAATTTTATAAAAGCTTTTAAAAAAACTATTAACCCAGGAGCATCTCCTCCAGAGGATGATTTAGTAATTAAATTTTTAGAACAGTATGCGCGCCAAGATTTTGCTAAAGCAGGTATTCAATACTTTTCTGAAATAGATGGTTCTTTAAAAGATGATATACTAATTCAATTTTTAAAAGCTTATGCATACAATAATATTACTCAGAAAGGTAACACATACATTTCTGACATACCCCAGAAAGCATGGCGTGTTTGGCAAGAAGACAAAAAACAGAAAATAGAAACATTTATAAAATCGATAATCCTGGATGCACCTGCTTCTGGGGAGGAGTTAATAAAGCAATTTTTGTCTGCCTATCGCTCCTGTGATAAGGAAAAATGCTTTATGTTAGCATGTACTATGGACGATGAAACTTTCAATGCCTGTCTGGGAATGGTGAAAACGATAAATGATGAACAAGACCGTCAAATTGAAAAGATTAATGCCACGACTAAGACCCAATTAGCAGAGTTCAAGGAAGAATATGAAAGCATTATAGCTAGTCACATGCAATCTTCAGAGGTTCTAAAACCTCTAAAGGCCTTGGAACTCAGATTTACAAGTGATTGTGAAGAATTTTATAAGGTTTGTAAAACGAATGAAGCTTATCAAAAAAGGGCTTCACTAGTACATCATAAGCCAGCTGAACCTAATCCCCAGACAAAAGAACAAGTGGACGAAGTCAGATGGAAATTAGTAAATAAACAAGCATATTTAAT
>JAKFUY010000072.1 GCA_021732495.1 Legionellales bacterium
GTTTCCATGTTGTTTTGATCCGGTGACGGTAGGGCATTTAAGTGTTATAGAACGCGCAAGCCGCTTGTTTTCCGAAGTTCATATTGCCATCGTTGAAAACCAATCGACGGCTAAACAATTGATGTGGTCTATCGAGGATCGTAAAAAGTTTATGCAAGAAGCGGTTTCTCATATTCCTAAAGTAACGGTGCATGTCTTTTCTGGTCTTTTGGTTCATTTTTTAAAACAATTGCAAGTTCCTGTAATTATTCGCGGTGTGCGCTCTGCTGTGGATTGGAATTATGAGTCAGAGCTTTTTCAAGTGCATCAAATCTTATGGCCTGAAATTGAAATGCTTGGCTTGCCTTCTTTAGCGCAATATGATGTGGTGTCGTCGAGTTTTGTGCGAGAAATCTGGAAATTGGGTGGTGATATTAGTGCCATGGTGCCACCCAAAGTGTTAAAGTTAATACAAGCATCAAGATGATGTGATGGGCGTATCTAGCATGCTTTGCATGCTATGTTGAACCAAGGCTAATAATTCTGCTTTTTGTTCCAAAGTATATTCACTTGCATCAATCGGTTGGCCGACAATAATATCGACTTGCTGCTTTAGTGAAAATTTACATGTTCTGGCTGGTAAAATGAGATTTGCCCCTCGAACAACTAAAGGAATGATTATCGCTTGTGCCTGAATTGCTGTGATAAAGCCACCTTTTTTAAATGTGGCAAGTCTGCCATCAGGAGAGCGTGTGCCTTCAGGCGCTATCCATATGACAATATCATCAGACAACAACTCTCTGGTGTGATTTAAATCTTGAACGGCCTGATGTCGATTGTGGCGATCAATGGTTGGAAAGCCTGCAGCCACTAGTGCTTTACCAAAAAAAGGCACTTTTTTTAGTTCTTTTTTGGCAAGCATTCTGATGGTTTGATCTGGAAAAGCCAAAAAGCTAAACGGGATATCATAAAGACTAGCATGATTACACATAATAATGGTGGGTTGCCCATGACGGGGTTTGACATTATGGGGATTAAACACTTTCCAGTTGGCTTGCGTAAAACCGATGGTCTCTTTGGCCCACATCAATAGTCTTTGATTGATCCATTCACGTGTCATGTTCCCTCTCCAGCTCCGGATAATGGCATCAATAGACATTTTAAGTGCTGAATAAGCCGATTTAATCATAATAGATAGGCTTTGAAATACATTGGTCTTCATAAAAATTCCTAAAAAAGAACTGAGTAGTAAAAATACGTCAATTATATTAATTAAACAAACCAATTTCAATTTTTTTGCAAAAACTGGAGAAATGTGATACAATTCATTTCTATTCTATATAGCCGTTTTGGGGTTACATATGTTACATGGTATTTTAAATTACTCTTGGAAAGGTGATCTTATCGCTTTATTGGTGATGACACAAATCACAATTGCAGGTGTTACTATCTATTTGCATCGTTATCAGACGCATCGTGCATTGACACTGAATCCAGTTATTAGTCATATATTTCGTTTATGGTTATGGTTGTCAACCGGTATGGTTACCAAAGACTGGGTATCGATACATCGTAAACACCATGCCAATGCAGATGTTAAAGGCGATCCGCATAGTCCACGTGTATATGGTTTAAAGAAAGTATTTTTTGAAGGCGCTGAGCTTTATCGAGCAGCTCGTCGTGATAAAGAAATGATTGAACGTTATGGTCATGGTACCCCGGATGATTGGGTAGAGCGTCATGTTTACTCTAAGTATTCTTCGAAGGGCGTGATTGTCATGTTGATTTTGGATTTACTATTATTTGGAGTGCCTGGCTTGTCGATGTGGGCTGTACAAATGATGTGGATTCCGCTTTGGGCCGCCGGTGTGATTAATGGTATTGGACATGCTTGGGGATACCGTAATTTTGAATGTTTGGATGCTGCCCGTAATATCATTCCATGGGGCTTTTGGATTGGTGGTGAGGAACTGCATAATAATCATCATACCTTTGCATCATCAGCTAAGTTTTCTTTGAAATGGTGGGAATTTGATCTGGGTTGGTTTTATATCAAAACCATGTCTCTTTTTGGATTGGCTAAAGTTAAAAAGCTGCCCCCACAATTAATACGTTCTAAAAATAAATCGCAGATTGATTTAGATACAGTCAAAGCGGTGGTGGGACATCGTTTTCAAGTTTTAAGTCATTACTATCAGCAAGTGGTCAAACCAATGTTGAAAGAACTGAAATGTAACACTCAAGTTAATAAAGAAGATAGGCGTTTATTAGCACGAGCCAAGGCATTGTTTAAGCGTGAGGAAGTATTACTTTCGACTCAGGCAAAAGAGGCTTTAAATGATTTATTGCGACGTTTTGACAGTTTGAAATTGGTTTATCAATATCGTCAAAACTTGCAAAATATTTGGTTAAAGACAGCCACGACACAAAAAGAATTGATCGAAGCATTACAAGCCTGGTGTAAACAAGCTGAAGAATCAGGCATTGAAAGCTTAAAAGAATTTGCCAATACGGTAAAAAGCTATCAGTTGATTGCAGCAGCCATTTAACAAGCATCACACACCTAGTGTGCTCCAATAAATTAACAATCAGTTGGAGTATTAGGTGTGTGTTTCAGTATAATTTCAACAAGTATTCATCCAGAAGATGAAGAGTTTCATGAACAGATCTCTCAGCTTAATAAACCTGAATACTCGACTACAATCCCCCATATTAATTACTATCCCTCATAATACCTATAAAATAGCAAAAGATGATGCTAAACCTTGATTTTTAAGATTAGATTAGTTATTATACACTAACCCTTTTTTGTTATCATAAAGGTCTTTTGTTAATCGTAATGAATACTCAGCGTGAAGAAGTAAAAATTCAGGAACAATTATTTCCTAAAGTTGCATCTATTAAAAAAGGTGAAGCTTCAAAACCTTATGATTTTTCCTTTTCTAATTCAGCGGAACAGCAGATATTCTTCGATGTACTCAGAGACATTGAAAACGATTCTATAGAATCAATAGCCGAATCTTTGATGGATCCTGCTCCTGATAATAAACGTTTTTTGGACGAACTCATTGAATGGATGCATGCTACGCGCATAGAAGATGTGGTTGTACCCGAAACAGATGATAAAGTATCTATGATATTATCTAATAAGCATGGGGCACGTATAACAGTATCCGCTAGACCTGCATCCAATGGTGAGTTTCGAGCTGAGGTATTAAGAAAGTTTATTAAGGATGCACAACAAAATCCCCAAAAATCGACTTTATCTGTATTTATCGCAGTCGAACAATATCTTAGAGAATTTGCCAACAATCCCTTATATAAAGCTTTAATAAGGCCAATTGAGGTATATTTTTTTAAAAGAATAGAAGCTAATGTATTTGATAGTCAAACTGAAGTTTATGGGAATTTACGAGATCACGTCAGAAAGTGTTTATTAAAAGCGGGGACGCTTTACTCGCAAGAGAAGATTCGAGATCCTAGATTGGTTCTCCAGCAAGTCAATCAACAAATACCGCTTCCAAAAATATTGGTCAATATCTTAAATGTCAATAAAGCATTAGAACAGAATTTGATAAACATGAAGCAACAACTTGAGAGCGAACAGCCTTTTAAGAAAGAGTCTGCAGAGTATCATGCATTGAATGCGTTTCATGGTCAATTGCAGGAGGCGCGAACGACTGTTTTAAGCAGCAATCTCTCGGAGCCTGATATTGCCCGATTCAAAAAAACCATGTCCGATGCCATCGCACAAGCAGAACAATCTGATCTAAGGCATCATTTGGGGTGGTGGGCTGAGGTAATTCAGCCTATATTAATCTGTATCGCACTATTTCTAACCCTATTTACGGCGCTTATAATTCCTGCTGTAAGGGAGTCAACAAGCCATGCTTTCTGGAAACCAGCGATAGAGAGTTTCAAGGATGCAAAGAGCAAGATAGCAGAATATAGTATGTAACACCCAAGGCATATGACGCTTTTACCCGATTATCCATGTCAAAATTTGCCAACGTAAAATATTCCAGATTGAATCTTATCTGAGGCTATTGTAGCATGTAATATTCTTTTAAATGGATATTCATCAATGTTTTTAAAACAGATAAAAATTGTCGGTTTTAAATCATTTGTTGAACCTACTGTCTTATATTTCAATAGTGATAGAGTTGCCGTAGTCGGCCCAAATGGTTGCGGAAAATCCAATGTGATTGATGCGATTCGTTGGGTGATGGGGGAAAGTTCACCTAAATTTCTTCGTGGCGATTTAATGTCAGATGTCATTTTTAATGGCTCCTTACAGCGAAAGCCTGTGAGTATGGCCAGTGTAGAAATTGTTCTTGATAATCAAAATGCATACTTACAAGGTGCCTACGTGGTTAAGGGCGATGTGGCTTTACGACGTGAAGTTAATCGTTCGGGGGATTCAACCTATTATATCAATGGCCATCGTGTGCGTCGTAAAGACTTGACTGACTTATGGCTAGGAACTGGTGCAGGTGCCAGGGGTTATGCGATTATTGGCCAAAATATGGTAAATCATTTGGTTGAAGCAAACCCTGATGTTTTACGTGGTTATCTTGAAGAGGCCGCAGGCGTAAGTAAGTACAAGGAGCGTCGCAAGGAAAGTGCTGAACGTCTAGCCATCGTTTCAGAAAATTTAGCGCGTATAGAAGATATTATCTTTGAATTGCATGGCCAACTGGGTCGATTAGAAAAAGAAGCATCTGATGCTGCTTTGTATAATGAGTTGCGACAAAAATTGCGCCAACATCAGGAATCTTTGGAGTTAGCAAAAGCCAAAGTCCTGTATGAAAAAAACATGTTACTGGATGAGTTGGTCACGGCAGAAGAAACATTAGAGCAAAAACTGCAACTGCAGTGTGATGAAATGTCTACTGCTGCTAATGCGATGGAGGATGAATATCATTGCAGTCAAGAGCGCCTGCAGCAAGAGCAACACCAACTGCATCAACAGTTAATGACATGCCAACAACAGGAGCAGCTTTACCAACAGAGAGAACATTATCAACAAGAACGATTACAACTTATACAAGAACATCAGGACTTAAAAGTCCAGCTCGAACGAGAGCAACAACAAATTGCAGATTTATTTAAAGAGTTAAATATTTTAAAACAGCAGTCTTTGGAAATTCAACAAAGCACCACTGAGTGGCGCCAAAAAGAACAAAATATCAAAAATAAACTTCGAGATGCTCATCAAGAGCGCCATGGGATGCGTCAAAAAAGCCAACAATCTAAAACAGATCTACAGGTATTGCTGGCCCGCCAAGAACAAACGCAGCAAAATCTCATGCAAATTCAGAGTCAAATACAAAAATGGCAACAGCTTTCCAAAAATCAAGATGTACCTGTGCTGGAGCAAAAACTACACTACGAATTACAGGAATTAAATCCTAAACAAGCGTTATTGCTTGAGAAAAAAAATGAAGTGGTGCAATTGCAGGAAAAAATTCAAGCATTGGCAGTAGGCTACGCGCATGCCAAACAACAAAAAAATCAGATGCAAACACTTTGTGACGTCCATATGCGAGCGCTCATGTTAGCACAAGCTTCCTATCAAGGTTTGCTTACTACGCTTGAAGGTCAAGACTTAAAGCATGCAGATCATTTAGAGCATTGGACCAGTATTACCCAGTGGATACAACAATGGAATATTCCTGGGGTTTGGAAAAGTATCGTTGATTGGTTGTGGCAGAATTTTTTACCAGGATTTACCGGTAATACACACGGACACGATTTTTCTGTTTCTGGATTTTATGCACAATTACAGGATATGGATGCTAATGCAAGCACTGTCAAACTGGCGCGTTTATTAGATGTCATGCACGTCAAAAGTTATCCAGCAGGTTTTTTGCATTGGTCTCACATTTATGTTGCCGAGCATTCTGATATGGCCTATCAATACCAATCTCAATTACAATGGTTTGAATCAATTATCACGCCCTGTGGTGTTTGGTTGGGGGTGGATTGGGTCTATGTGTTGCCTAAAAATGATTTGAAAACAGAGGGGCTGGCGACTCGATTGCAAGCCTACAAACAAGCTGAAGCCTTGTTGCAGCAAACACAAACGGAATTTTCAATCCTAGATGCGGTTTTTTTCGAAATAGAGAAGGAATACTTCACATTTCAAGATGCACTTGAAGGCAAACAAAAAAGCCTAGATGCTTTAAATACGGAAATTAATCTTGCCACACAGCACTATCAAAGCTTAAAGCAGCAATTACAACTGCGCAAACAAGAGCAAGCGCGCAATAAACAAGAATGGATTGGCTGTGAACAACAATATGCTGTTCTCATTGAACAAAACAATGGCTGGCATCAAAAGATTGCGCGTATTCAGGATGATTTAAATACAATTGCAGCGCAAGAACAAGTGATAGCAGAGAGAATTTCTTCTCTTGGAGACGAGCTCTCCGCTGTGGAACAGCAGTTAACACGCAAGACGCAATCGTATGATGCATTGCAACTACAACTGACACGCATGCAAACGCAATATGATTTTTATATCATGGGTCTGCCAAAATTACAGCAAAGATTACAACACATTGCAGATAGACAAGGGCATATTGAAAAATCATCACTATTTAAAGACAGCGAATTATCAATACAACCGGAATCATTTGAACAAATCAAAGATGCGATAGCAAAGCAACAATTACAATGGGATGAAAAGTCAGCTCAAGTAAAGCGTGTGTCACAAAGGCGCCAAGAAATGTTAAAAGAATTGGATCAGTTAAAAAAACAACATTTAGCAGTTTTAGAGAAAAAATGGCGCTTTACCACCGAAAAACAACAAATTAGTTTGGAGCTAGAGGAGCTTAAACGTCAATGGGTTGAAGATTTTTCACCTCACTTATGGCAAAATCTTGCTAAACAACACAATACGCATTATTTTAAAACCTTAATTCAAGGCATTGAGCAACAATTGACTGCGTTAGGGGATGTGAATTTGTTGGCAGTCGGTCTATTTGAGCAGGAAAAAAATCGCCATCAACATGTTCTAGAACAGCAAAATGATCTAAAACTGGCGATGGCCGAATTGCAGATTGCTATTGAAACCCTGGATGGGGAAATGCAAATCCGCTTACAAAATACTTTAAGTTCAATCAATACGCAGCTGCTGGAGATTTTTCCACAACTTTTTGGTGGTGGAGAGGCGAAGTTTGTTGCAAGTTGTGATAATCTTTTAGAGGCAGCCGTTGCTGTTGAAGTTCAACTGCCTGGTAAAAAGAAGCATCGAATTCAGTTATTGTCTGGAGGAGAGAAAGCTTTAACCGCAGTCGCTTTGTTATTTGCAATTTTTTCATTGAATCCAGCACCGTTTTGCTTGTTGGATGAAGTGGATGCGGCTTTAGATGATGCGAATGTCGTTAGATTGGCGCGTTTGATTAAAAACATGTCCAATACAGTGCAGTTTGTGTTAATTACGCATAATCCGTTGACGATGGATGTTGCAGATGAATGGATTGGAGTAACAATGCAGGAACCTGGTATATCAAGAGTGGTGTCAGTGAATATGGCAATGGCACTGGCAATGGTTAATAAGGAGTAAATATGCAAGCCAATTGGAGTTTAGTATTAAATGTATTATTTTTAGGCGTTATTGTGTCCATGATATTTTGGAGATTGCGTCCTATGATGAAAAAAGAACAAAAATCCCCACAAAATATGACAGCACCCATCGCAGAAAGAATAACCTCTTATGAAAAAAATCTTGATGATATTTTAAATGTTCGCAAGATTAGTGTGCAAGAAGATCTTGTATATGAAGCGATGGAGCCGTCATCAAAAGTTGAAGATCAAAACCCTCAGTTAGGTGTATCGATTTCTTTTGAAGAGCGTGAACACAAAAAACACAATATTATGCTGTTTGTATCTGCAAAAGGACAACATATTTTCGCCGGTTATGAATTGTTACAAACATTACTGACTTGCGGACTTCGTTTTGGAGATGGTGGTTTATTTCATCGTCATCAACATTCGACTGGTCAAGGGCCGGTGTTATTTAGTTTGGCCGCAGCAACAGCGACAGGGATGTTTGATCTGCAAAATATAGGTGCGATGAGTGTTAAAGGTTTATGCATGTTCATGGAGCTTTCCCATAACCCAACCATCGACCAAGAGCGTTTTGAACTCTTTATCAAAACAGCCCAAAATCTTGCTACTGAATTGAATGCAAATTTACTGGATGATAGACAAAGACCGATTAATGAAGCCACTATTTCAAAATTAGAACGCCTCATTGCACAAGAGCAAACGGTCAACTAATACGGAGATTCTGCTTATGAAGCTATCCCAGCTTGCATTATGGTTATCTAATCCCTGTGATATTGAACTTGAAATCACAGGGGTTTCTATTGATAGTCGGACCGTCAAACCAGGAAATTTGTTTGTGGCTTTTGAGGGTGAAAAACTGGATGGCCATGCTTTTGCTGTAGATGCTGTAAATAAAGGGGCAATAGCTGTCATGGCAGAAAGATCCGTGACAGGTATTGGAGTACCTGTTTTTGTCGTTAAAAATTGTCTGCAAGCCTTGACTGAATGTGCTAAACAATATCGACGTCAGTTATCTGGAAAGGTGATAGCTTTAACAGGAAGTAATGGCAAGACCACGGTAAAAGAAATGTTAGCACATATGGTACCCCAGCCACGATTTGCCTCACAGGGGAATTTTAATAATCATCTGGGAGTCCCAATTAACGTCTTATCTGTGAAATCAGATATTGATTACGCGATTTTCGAATTAGGTGCAAATCATCAAGGCGATATTGCCCATACTGCAGGTATTGTTCAACCCGATATTGCCTTAATTAATAATATTGGTCCTGCTCATTTGGGTGGTTTTGGGTCGCTTGAAGGTGTGGCCATTGCCAAAGGTGAAATTTATGAGTCTTTACAATCAGAAGGGATTGCGGTCATCAATGACGATGATGCCTTTGCTCATTTTTGGGACAACACTATCGCTCATCGAAACACAATTCGCTACTCGTCCTTGCATCCAGCTGATGTATGGGCAGATAATATCCATGCGGATGCCAATATTTGTTATCAATTTAATTTGCATTATCAGCAGCAGACCCGTTATATTCATCTTAAGGTTCCAGGTCGACATCAGGTGCAAAATGCACTTGCTGCAACCAGTTTGGCTTTAGCCGCTGGCGTTTCATTAGAAGAGGTGCTCAGCGGTTTGGCTAAGTTTTCTGGGGTCAATGGGCGTTTAAATGTATCGACAGGGTATCAGCAATCGACTTTGATTGATGATACCTATAATGCCAATTTGGAGTCTGTGCGTGTGGGACTGGAGTTTCTTGCGCAAAGAAATGGAAAAAAAATATTTGTCTTTGGAGATTTGGCTGAACTTGGAGAACATGCTCAAAGTCAGCATTTCCAAGTTGGACAAATTGCCAAACAACTCGGAATTGATCAGTTGTTTGCAATTGGACCGTCAGCTTTTTATGCCGTTGAAGCATTTGGTGATGGAGGCTATCATTTTATGACTCGAGAACATCTTGTAGAACAGGTTAAAAAATACTTAAATCCCGAGGCCAATGTCTTAGTAAAAGGATCTCGTTCTGCGAGAATGGAAGAGATTATACAAAAACTATCCAACTAATTTTTAGAGGAATTTTATGCTTTATTGGCTAACGCAGATTTGGCAAGGGCATTATCATGCTTTACGCGTATTTCAGTATTTAACTTTTCGTTCTATCTTGGCCGCACTGACGGCGATGCTTTTTGGCTTATACTTTGGACCCAAAACCATTGGTTGGTTGCAAAAAATGCAGATCGGGCAAATGGTAAGAGATGATGGCCCTAAATCTCATTATTCCAAAGCGGGTACTCCGACGATGGGTGGCATTCTGATTTTGTTTTCTATTACGATGAGTAGCCTACTCTGGGGGAATTTATCTCAACTCAATTTATGGTTATGTTTATTGGTTATCTGGGGTTTTGGACTCTTAGGTTGGTTTGATGACTATCGTAAATTGGTTTTAAGAAATAGTAAGGGTGTTTCTGCTCGAGGCAAACTGATGATTCAATCTGTGATTGCCATCGGCGTTGCAATCTATCTCTATTTTAATGCGAATTTGCCGATTCAAACGCAGTTATTGGTGCCTTTTTGTAAAAATTGTTTTATTCACCTCGGATGGTTTTTTCCAATTTTTGCAGCATTGGTGATTGTCGGTAGCAGCAATGCAGTGAATTTAACCGATGGATTGGATGGCCTTGCTATTCTTCCTATCGTGATGGTGTCGGGTGCTTTAGGTATCTTTTCATACATTGCTAGTAATGCTGTCTATGCGCACTATCTTGCCATCCCATATGTGCCCAATACTGAAGAGTTAACTATTTTTTGTGCCTCTATTGTTGGCGCCGGTTTAGGCTTTCTTTGGTATAACGCATATCCTGCCCAAATTTTTATGGGTGATGTCGGCTCCTTATCCTTAGGTGCAGCGATTGGCTTGGTTGCTGTTTTAGTGCGTCAAGAACTCATTTTGGTTTTAATGGGGGGCTTGTTTGTCATTGAAACACTTTCTGTGATTTTACAGGTCGGGTATTTTAAATACACCGGTGGAAAACGATTGTTTAAAATGGCTCCTCTCCATCATCATTTTGAGCTTTCAGGTTGGACGGAACCTAAAGTGATCGTCAGGTTTTGGATTATCACTGTGGTGTTGGTTTTAATAGGGCTTGCAACAATAAAATTGAGATAAGCTTGAGGGTTAACCATGCATAAAGACATTTTAATCATAGGACTGGGTATCACCGGTTTTTCTATTGCTCGATACTTGCGTTACAAGGAACGAGATTTTTTGGTGTACGATACGCGTCTTGAGCCACCCCGGCTTGCTGAATTTCAACAAGACTATCCTGATGTCGACGTTTATTGCCAGGATTATCCGGAAGATTTATTGGACAAAGTTAAAAAAATTATTTTAAGTCCCGGTGTGGCTTTGGATATTCCATTATTGCAAGAAGCAAGACGCAGGGAGCTTTTGATTGAAAATGACCTGGATTGTGTTGCGGTCGAAATCAAAAAAAAGCCATTAATTGCCATTACAGGTTCCAATGGAAAATCAACGGTCACCACTTGGGTTGCTGAAATTGCAATAAAGGCGGGCTTGAAAGTCGCAGTGGGTGGAAATCTTGGCACGCCTGTATTGGACCTATGGCTTGCCGCACCTGATTATGATCTTTGGGTATTGGAGTTATCCAGTTTTCAATTGGCTGCAATGCAACGTTTTGTTATGACGGCATCAACGGTTCTCAATGTGTCACCTGATCATTTGGACATGCATGCCTCAATGGAGGATTATATTGCAGCAAAACAACGGATCTTTGCTTATACGCATCAGGCTGTTTTCAATCGTGATGATGTAAATACATGGCCTAAATATAATGTCCCACATCTTGAATCATTTGGCTTATCGACCCCGACGCGTGACAGTGAATGGGGTATTTTATGCAAGGGGCAACAAAAATTTCTTGCTAAAGGTTTGGACCCATGGATTGATGTGGCTAAATTGAAACTAAAAGGTCAGCATAACTGGCAAAATGCTTTAGCAACTTGTGCTTTAGCGCATATGGTAGGCATTTCTAAGCAAAATATCTTAGATGGACTTGAGGACTTTGGTGGCTTGCATCATCGCACCGAGTGGGTGGCTTGTATTGATGGTGTCACCTATATCAATGATTCTAAAGGTACCAATTTAGGTGCAACCTGGGCTGCCATTAATGGCATTGGACCGACCATCGAAGGACAGATTGTACTCATTGCAGGTGGATTGGGAAAAGGTGCTGATTTTACACCTCTACGAGCGAGTTTGAGTCGATTTGTCAAGCATGTCATTTTAATCGGCCATGATGCTCCCATTCTCGAACAATGTTGGCAAGATGCCGTGAAACTATCCCATGCGGCTACTTTAAAAGAGGCTGTAGAGCAATCTGCTGCGATTGCAACCAAGGGCGATCTGGTGTTGCTATCCCCGGCGTGTGCGAGTTTTGACATGTTTAAGGGCTTTGAGCATCGTGGGCAACAGTTCTCTCAATTGGTTTTGGAATTACAATCATGTTAAAAACGGCTAAACAAGAGACTTCAATTAGTCACGCCCATTATGATAAGTGGTTTGTTTTTGCAGTGATGAGCTTGATTCTCATTGGATTAATGATGGTTTCATCCAGTTCTGTGATGATGGCAACCAAAAACTATCATCAGCCTTTTTACTTTGTTGTACGACAGGGTGCTTATCTATCGATTGGTATGATTTTGGCCATGGTGGTCATGAGAACCGATACGCAGTTTTGGCAAAAAAACAGTGTAAAATTGTTGTTAATTTGCTTATGTTTGATGATTGCTGTGTTGATCCCAGGTATTGGTAAAATGGTCAATGGAAGCCGTCGCTGGCTTGCATTTGGTCCTATTGGAATACAGGTATCAGAATTGGCAAAACTGTTAATGATTCTTTATATGTCGAGTTATTTAGTAAGGCAGTCACAACGTAAAACGCAACAGATATTGGGATTTATTAAACCCATGGTGGTTCTTGGCTTGGTGGCCTCATTATTACTGATGGAGCCTGACTTTGGAGCGACTGTGGTGATTGTAACGACAGTCATGATGATGCTATTTCTATCAGGGGTGCGATGGATCTACTATATTATGCTCATTATTTTAGTTGCAGCTGCAATGGCTTGCCTTGCAATCGCATCACCTTACCGAGTTGCGCGATTAACCGCTTTCCTAGATCCATGGGCTGATCAATTCAAAACCGGATATCAGTTAACCCAGGCCTTGATTGCTTTCGGTCGAGGTGGATGGTTTGGGGCCGGATTGGGTGATAGCGTGCAAAAAATGTTTTATCTTCCAGAGGCGCATACTGATTTTTTATTTGCAGTACTAGCAGAAGAAATGGGTTTTTTTGGAATTCTAATGGTATTAAGTTTATATGCCTTGTTATTATGGAGAGGCTTGTCCATTGGTATTCAGGCATTTCAGCAAAACCGACTGTATGCCGCCTATGTTTCATATGGCGTCACCTGTTGGCTGGTTTTTCAAGCACTCATCAATATGGGGGTTAATTCTGGTTTATTGCCTACAAAAGGATTAACATTGCCTTTTTTAAGCTATGGTGGTGCAAGTTTAGTAGTCAACTGTGCTGCAATTGCGTTATTATTACGCATTGACCATGAGAATAGATGGTTTGCGCTTGGATTAAGAAGCCACCCCTAAAGCATTTTATTTTGTAAAACAGATGTCATATGATGAAATCTATCTATACTGAAAATATAAGATAAAAATTGAATTGAGAGAAAATACCATGAAAAGATTACATCACTATCAACCAATGAGAATGGGACATGTCAAGCATATTCATTTTATCGGTATTGGTGGGGTAGGAATGTGTGGCATAGCTGAAGTCTTGCATAACGAGGGATATCACATTAGTGGCTCTGACGCTGCTGAAAATAAATACATCGGACATTTACGCAAATTAGGCATACGTATTTTTATTGGGCACCATCATAATCACGTCAAAGATGCGGATGTCATTGTTGTGTCATCGGCTATCCCGTTTGACAATGCGGAATTATCTGCGGCACGTTACCGTCAGATCCCCATTATTCCCAGAGCTGCGATGTTGGCAGAATTGATGCGTTTTCGCCATGGCATTGCAATTTCAGGAACGCACGGAAAAACGACAACAACAAGTTTGGTCACAAGTCTTCTTACTGAAGGTGGGTTGGATCCGAGTTATGTGATTGGTGGAAAACTAAATAGTTCAGGGATGAATGCGCAACTTGCCCATTCTCCTTATTTTGTTGCAGAAGCCGATGAAAGTGATGCATCATTTTTATTTTTAAAGCCGATGATGGCAGTTGTGACCAACATTGATGCTGATCATCTCGAAACCTATCAAGGTGATTTTTCTAAATTAAAAGATACATTTTTGGAGTTTCTCCATCATTTGCCATTTTATGGTTTAGCAGTAGTCTGTGGAGATGATCCTGAAGTCGCTAAAATCATCCCTGATATTGCTCGCCCTGTTCGTGTCTATGGCTTTTCTGAAGGCTCACATTATAAGGCCTCTCACTGGCATCAAGATGGTTTAAATAGTATTTTTACCGTGACTCGACCCTCACCCTATTTACCTTTGCAGGTGGAGTTTAGTTATCCGGGTCGCCATAACGTATTGAATGCGCTCGCAGCCATTGCAATTGCCACGGAACTGGGAGTCTCAGATGAGGCTATTGTCAATGGTCTGCAGAAATTCCAAGGTGTCGGTCGTCGGTTTCAACTTTTAGGAGAAACCAGCTTTGTCAATGGTAAGGCATTGTTAATCGATGATTATGGGCACCATCCACGCGAGATTCGTTCTACCATTGATGCGTTTCGAAAGGTATGGCCCAATCGACGTTTAATTCATATTTTCCAACCGCATCGGTACTCTCGTACACAATCTTTGTTTAATGATTTTGTCGATGTATTATCAATGGCAGATCAAGTGTTATTGTTAGATATTTATTCTGCTGGTGAGGCGGAAATTCAAGGTGTGAATAGTCAAAACTTGGCTAACCTTGTAAATATTCATTCTGCCAATAAAGTAAAGTTAATTCATAGTGTCGACATTGAAATGGAATTAGAACATATTATTCAAGATGGCGATGCTATATTAATGCAGGGTGCTGGAAATATTGGCCAGCTCGCCCAAAATCTCATGCAAAAAAAATAGGATTACAACATGACTCAAGTCAATGATGGTACTATTTTATATAACGAGCCTTTATCGGACTACAATACATGGAGAGTAGGTGGGCTTGCCAAGCAACTCTTTAAACCCAATAATATCGAAGGGTTGCAGCGTTTTTTGCAATACCTACCTAGCACAGAACCCATTTTATGGTTAGGTTTAGGGAGTAACTCGCTTATTTCTGACGCTGGTTATCAAGGCACTATCATTCTCACACAAGGCTGTTTAAAATCATTGGAATTGGTTGAGTCTAATGTGGTGCGCGTGGAGGCAGGTGTTTCTTGTGCACAGCTGGCACGTTTTTGCTCACGACAAGGTTTGGTTGATGGCGAGTTTTGGGCGGGCATTCCTGGAACCATGGGGGGTGCACTGCGCATGAATGCCGGGTGTTATATGTCTGAGACCTGGCAATATGTGATTGCTGTTGAAACCATCGATAAGCAAGGAGTGATTCGTAAACGTTATCCGAATGAGTTTCATATTCAATATCGCCACATTGAGGGTTTAAAAGACAATGAAGAATGGTTCGTTGCGGCTCATTGTCAACTACCGTCTGGAAATGCAGAACAATCCTTGCAAAAAATAAAGGAGTTATTGGCAAAACGTGCCGCAACCCAACCCACTGGTGAATACAACTGTGGATCGGTATTTCGAAACCCTCCTCATGATTTCGCTGCTCGCTTGATTGAGTCTTGTGGCTTAAAAGGGACGCGAATTGGCGGTGCCCAAATTTCAACCAAGCATGCTAATTTTATTATTAATGAAGATGCACATGCAAAAGCACAGGACATTTGTGATTTAATTGCATTGGTCAAAGAGACAGTTAAGCAAAAATATGATATAAATTTAGTTCAGGAAGTGCACATGATTGGAGATAAATAGATGTCAGGGCGTTTAAAAGTTGCATTATTATTTGGTGGAAAGAATGGAGAACATGAAATCTCTTTAGCTTCTGCAGCTTCAGTGTTAAAAAACCTGGATCCACAAATCTATGACGTCAAACCAATTGCAATTGATAAACAAGGTCATGCCCATTTACATGACCAACACTCATTAAGAAAGTTTGAGAAAGCCTTGCCTGTTTCTACTGACCATTCGAAACCCTTGTCTTCTTTGATAGTTGATTCTCAGTTTTGTGTTCCAGTCGATGTAGTCATGCCTATTATGCATGGTACAAGTTATGAAGATGGATGTTTGCAGGGCTTGTTACGTTTAGCCAATGTCGCATTTGTAGGCTGTGATCTTCTTTCTTCAGCGCTAGGGATGGATAAAGATATTGCCAGGCGTATTGCTTGCACCGATGGAATACAATCTACCCGTTATTTATTGATCAATAATCAGATGTCTGATAATGATTGGGCTCAAATGGTTGATGAGGCAATTGTCCAATTTGGTTGGCCATTATTTGTTAAACCATGCTCATCTGGCTCAAGTGTCGGTATTCATAAAGCGCACAATAAAACACAGATATTTGATGCTATATTAGATGCATTTCGGTTTGATGAAGAAGTCTTGATTGAAGCATGCGTTGAAGGGCGTGAAATTGAAGTGGCGGTACTACAAGATTTCAAAAATCGTGAGATCATCTGTTCCATTCCTGGTGAAATTCGCGTGACCCATCCAGATGGTTTTTATTCTTACGATGCTAAATACATCGATAGTGGTTCGTCCCAGTACCTAATCCCGGCGCCATTGTCTGCAGAATGGACTAAAAAAATTCAAGATACTGCAATTTCCATATTTAAAAAATTGAAATGCAAGGGTCTGGCGCGAGTGGATTTTTTCTTTAATGAAAAAACAGAAACCCTTTATTTTAATGAAGTAAATACCATGCCTGGTTTTACCGCCATTAGTTTATATCCGAGTATGTGGGCAAAAAGTGGAAAAAACTATTCTCAGTTATTGGCTTCTCTAATTGAAACCGCTATATTACAGCATGATGCTAGAAAGAATTTAATGACGGATTACCACGACTAGGTTGGATAAATGGAAAGGGATATTCAGAATAAACCAACAACGCTTTGGGTTGTTGTTCTTTCAATATTTGCTGTAATTTTAACAATTCGCCTGTTTATTATGGTGATTTCAGATGTTGATTTTTTCCCTATCAATTCCTTAACGATAAAGTCGTCATATCAATATGTTTCGAGAAAACAGATTCAACAGATGATAGCGCCATATCTATCACAAAGTTATTTAATTTTTTCAGAAAAAAATTTAGCTCAAGATATAAAAAAAAATAGCTGGGTTGAAGAGGTCAAAATTAGAAAAATATGGCCAGATCGCGTAGTTGTGCAAATTTTTGAACGTTTTCCTGTTGCATTCTGGAACAACATGTTGCTGGGCGATAAAGGCGAAACTTTTGTGGCTGAAAAGGCTAAAATGACAGCAAACCTACCGCGCTTATTTGGCCCTAAAGATCAACAAAAAGATGTCTTACATATTTATGAAAAATTGAGTAAGCTATTAAAGACTGAAGATCTTTTTATTGCAAAGGTATGGTTGCATGAAAATCAATCTTGGACCATTGGCTTAAATAATGGTGTAATGATTAGATTAGGAAAAAGTGATCTAGAAAATCGTATTCATCGATTCATAGAGATTTATCCTAAACTATTTGCAGCGTCGTTTGATCAAATCGCCAGTATCGATTTGCGCTACTCTAGAGGAATAGCCGTCAAATGGAGAAAGCAAGACGATCAAATTAATTCGAACCCCCAAACATGATGGGTTGATAATGGTTAAGAAGCTAGAACGAAATATTATCACAGGATTGGATATTGGTACCTCTAAAGTTGTTGCCTTGGTTGGTGAGGTCGCAGCTGATGGTACCATTGAAATTATTGGCATTGGCAAACACCCCTCGCGTGGTTTAAAAAGAGGTGTGGTAGTGGATATTGAAGCGACCGTCAATTCCATACAGCGTGCCGTCCAAGAAGCGGAATTAATGGCAGGCTGTGAAGTCACTTCTGTTTATACAGGCATTGCAGGCAGCCATATCCGCAGTTTAAATTCACACGGTATTGTTGCTATCAAAGATCAAGAGGTATCTCAGGCTGATGTTGATCGTGTCATCGATGCTGCCAAAGCGGTAGCCATTCCAGCAGATCAAAAAATCATCCATATCCTGCCGCAAGAGTTTATCATTGATAACCAGGGTAGTATTCGAGAACCCATAGGCATGTCTGGTGTTCGTCTAGAAGCCCGAGTTCATATTGTCACTGGTGCTGTCAGTGCTGCACAAAATATTGCAAAATGTGTCCGACGCTGTGGATTGGAAGTCAGTGATATTATTCTTGAACAACTGGCATCAAGTCACGCAGTATTAACCGATGATGAGAAAGAATTAGGCGTCTGCTTGATAGACATCGGCGGAGGTACTACAGATATAGCGATATTTTATCAAGGTGCTATTCAATACACTGCTGTCATTCCTATTGCAGGCGATCAAGTTACCAATGATATTGCCATGGCGCTTCGCACACCTACCAAATCTGCTGAGAGCATTAAATTAACGCATGGTTGTGCAATACCCGAATATGTGAATGCCTCACAAACTATCGATGTCATGAGCGTCAACGAGCGAACGGGGCGGAAGATTTCTACAAAAGTTTTGGCAGATGTTATCTTGGCTCGATATGAAGAACTATTCAATTTGGTTAAGAATGAATTACGCCGCAGTGGCTATGAGAATTTATTGGCAGCAGGTATTGTTCTAACCGGTGGCGCTTCGAAGGTTAAAGGCGCCATGGATTTAGCTGAAAGTTGTTTTGAGCTCCCTGTCAGACTCGGAAGCGTACAACAAATTGCTGGCTTAAGCGAAGTGATTGACAACCCTTCTTTGTCAACCGGTGTTGGTTTGATAATGCATGGTGCGCAGCAAAAATTTGAAAGCATGATAGGTGCTTCCTCTGGTGTCGGTCAAGGTGCCATGGGTGTTTGGAATAGAATGAGGCAATGGTTTACTGTTAATTTTTAAAATCAGTATTTATTAACCACAATGAGGTTTATATGTTTGAAATTATTGAAAGTCAACAAGACAGCGCAGTCATCAAAGTTGTTGGCGTAGGTGGTGGTGGCGGCAATGCAGTTGAGCATATGCTGGCTGAAAATATTGATGGTGTCGAATTTATATGTGCAAATACTGATGCACAAGCATTGAAAAACGCCAATGCAAAAATACTGATTCAACTTGGAGAAGAACTCACTAAAGGCTTAGGTGCCGGTGCAAATCCAAATGTAGGTCGTGAATCTGCTGAAGAAAATCGTGAACAAATCAAAGAAATTCTCAATGGTGCAGATATGGTTTTTATCACTGCTGGCATGGGTGGTGGAACTGGTACTGGAGCCGCTCCGGTGGTTGCTGAAATTGCTAAATCGATGGGAATTTTGACTGTAGCAGTTGTCACCAAGCCTTTCTCCTTCGAAGGCAAACAAAGAGCCCTTGCAGCAGAAGAAGGTATTGCCCGACTAGCAGCACATGTAGATTCATTAATTACAATTCCAAATAATAAACTATTAACGGTTTTGGGAAAAAATATATCTCTAGTGAATGCATTTAAAGCTGCTAATAATGTATTGTTAGGTGCTGTTAAAGGCATCTCTGATTTAATTACCCGTCCCGGATTAATTAATGTCGACTTCGCCGATGTGCGTACCGTGATGTCAGCCATGGGAATGGCCATGATGGGGACTGGAGTAGCTTCAGGCGAGCAAAGAGCGCGTCAGGCCGCAGAAGCCGCCATCGCCTCTCCTTTGTTAGAAGATATCAATTTATCTGGTGCTAAAGGGATTTTAGTTAATATTACAGCAGGACTTGATATGTCGATCGGCGAATTTGAAGAAGTTGGCGATGTCATTAAGGAATTTATTTCTGATGAGGCTACTGTCGTATTAGGCACAGTCATAGATCCTGATATGACCGATCAAGTACGAGTGACAGTGATTGTCACTGGTTTAGGAGAACCACTCTCTCGTTTTCAAGCTAATCCTGTTCATGCATCAGGTCATGTCAGTGCCGTAGGTAGCATGTCAAATATGAATAAACCGATAAAAACACGTCTGGTCGAGTCTAGACGTCTTGATGGAAGCTTGGATTTTGAGCAGATGGATAAACCTGCCGTGATTCGCAAACAAGGTGCACAGATGAATCATATGCATCAGATGAATACGAACATCAATACTCAAAAACCAGCTGCAGAACCTGCGATGCCAGATATGGATTATTTGGATATTCCTGCTTTTTTAAGAAGACAGGAAGAGGAAGTATAAAAAATAGAGATTTATAAATAAATTCTTGAACTTTTTGTATTAGTGGACAATAATTTAATAAATTTTTAAATTTTCTATTATTTAGGAGATATTCCAGGTGACCGAGGCATGATCAGACAACGTACACCAAAAAAAATGATACAAGCCACTGGTGTAGGCCTTCATTCTGGTGAGAAGGTGATTTTAACTTTGCGACCAGCGCCTGTGAATACAGGTATTATATTTCGTAGAACCGATGTAGATCCGGCTGTTGAAATTCCTGCTCTTTATCAGTTTGTATCAGATACGATGTTATGCACCACTTTGCAAAAAGAGGGTATTCGCATTGCAACGGTAGAGCATTTGCTGTCTGCTTTAGCAGGCCTAGGTATCGATAATGCATATATCGATATCAACGCCAATGAAATTCCAATTATGGACGGAAGTGCAGCACCTTTTGTTTTCTTGATTCAGTCTGCGGGTATTCAAGAGCAACCTGCTCCCAAGAAATTTATTCGCATCTTGAAGCCTATCCGTGTCGAACACCAAGGTAAATGGGCTCAATTTCTTCCATTTGAGGGATATCGGGTTTCTTTTACAATTGATTTTAAACATCCTGTGTTTATTGATAGGCCACAACATTCTGTATATGACTGGTCTACAACGTCCTATATTAAAGAGATTTGTCGTGCCCGTACCTTTGGTTTTCTATCAGAGTATGAGAAATTACGAGAAATGGATTTGGCTAAAGGTGGCAGTTTGAACAATGCCATTGTTGTTGATGATTATCGTGTTTTGAATGAAGATGGCTTGCGTTTTGAAGATGAATTTGTAAAGCACAAAATACTAGATGCCGTCGGTGATCTTTACCTGTTGGGATCTGGCTTAATTGGCGCCTATGAAGGGTATAAGTCTGGCCATGAACTCAATAATTGTCTGCTGAAAGAATTGATGGCCAATGAAAATGCTTGGGAATATACTTTTTTAAACCAAGAGCATGTACGCCCTGATTACTGTCAGGTGTTTACGCCCGTTGAGGCTTAATTATCCAGCCTTGAAAAACCCGGGCTGAATTTTGATTTGAATAAACATCAAGCTGTAACATTGTAATTCCATACGAATATGATCCCTTAAATGCGGCAAACGAACGCGAAGTTCACTTGCCCATAATGGGTCGTCAACAATTAATACCATTTTACCTTTTTCAAAACTCCCCAGCTGTACATGCCGGTTGATAGGCTCACCAAGATAATCGTTAACTGCCGATTGCCATTTGTCAGCTGCATAAGATTTTTGACAAATCTTTACCAGTTCTTTGGAAAAACAATCGGTAATATGTTTCATAGTCAGGCGTTAAAAAAGTCATAGGCTATTATAGCATTAGAGCTTGATGGTTTTATATCAATTTCAATAGAGATGTAAAACCCTCTAACTACTCCTATTTAAGTTGTTCGGTATTTCGCAAAGTTTTTAATGAGTATGAGTTCGAATACCTATTTTTATCAGCTTTTATTTTTTTTCAGGGACAAAGCCTTTAAACTCCTCAACATCAATGGGTTCACGACTATCTGTGAAAGCTAGTCTGTATGCTGCGCCTGATCTATGAACAGGGTCTGGTATTTCGTGAACCAACTCAATGTTGCACATTTTACGGATCAAATTGCTTTTGCTAATACCAATCAATTCACTGTGTTCACCAACTATATTACTCAATGTACCAATGTCTATGATTTTACAAAGTTCCGCACATTTTTTTTCTGATAAGTAATCCATCAAAATGGCTATTTCAATTGAGGTAGGGGGAGGATTCATATCATTAAGCTTATTGATATAAGTTTTAAAAATAATTTTTCTTTGTTCATATGTCGGTAGTGTTTTTATCAATAAAAGTACATCTTTCATTGATGTAACTTTATCGCTGACTAATTCAAGTGCTTCTTCTATTTGTGCTGGTGGCAAAAATGAAGCAATTGCTGCTAATTCACTCGCATTCCTTATAAGTTCAGTCAAGAGAGTCTTTTCTTTATCAAACACATGAGGCCGCTGATTAGTAGAGCTATGATATAGTTTTTTAGCAAGTTGTATGGTATTTTTTACTTCTACATCAAGAGGCATCTGTTTACCCGTATTCTCATTATGGAGACAGGTTTCATCGTCACCGTAAATTAATTTTACCAAATGAGAATGTACTAAGGTATTCTCTTTCAATAATAGTGTTGTGAGTTCATCAAGCTTTCTATATACCACGCTAGGAAGACTTTGTTTTTCATCTTGTATTAATTTCTGTACTAACGCTATAAATTCTTCTTGAACTTTCCTGGCTGGATTTTTAAAACTTAGAAATTCGTCAATTTTTTTAAAAGTCTCACGTTGTATTGTTGTTAGATTCGCGGTTGTGTCTCTTGCTTTACTGTATTGAATAATACTATCGAACTCAATAATAAATTCACGTAAACCTTTGCCTTTATCCGTATCTTCTAAAACGGTTTTAGATAGTGAATCAAATGTATCTTTATCTAGATCAGCATTATGCAATGCTAGTAACGCTTGTACTGATTTAAATTTACTGTCTTCTTGTAAGGGACAAGGAGTATGAACATCATATTTATCTTTCAAAGCTTTTAGTACGCTTTCTTTGTAGGCAGGTAAATATTCTGTCCTACCTACTACTCCATAATGAAATTTTTGCTGTTCTACTTTTGGAATTGCAAAGGTTCTATCCCGGCTCTCCCTGAAGTTTCGGCTATAAAATGTTAATTTTTGTGTATTAAAAAAGGAAGAAATATGTTTTTTAGCTCTATTATTCACTTCAGTATGAGATGCCTTAGGAACCATATAGATATGGGCGGACATAGCGTTGGCAGGAAACTTTGGAGCCATTTGCCTATACCATTTATTTTCGTAACTGCTATTATGTTTTGAATATGTTCCAAGTAACACCTCTATATGTTTAATATTTAAACACCCACTTAAATCAATGTTTTTTTGGTATAAAGAGTCTTCTTTACTCGTGGCTAACCGGGATTCACCTGGAACAGGATCTTCTGCAAAAATTGAGATTGGAGTGCCTAAATTATCTAATTTTTTCGCACATGCGAAGGTGGTTACTGCACCTCGACTAAAGCCAGTTAAAGTAATATCTTCTATTGCAACTACTTGTTCTTCTAACCCTTGAGCAGTCCTAATAATAATAGAACTACCAAATTGAGTTTTGAGTTCAGAAAGATTTAACTGTGTAGCACCATCATTTTTAAAAAATGACGTATGAATTTTTTCAGTTACCACATCAAGATCCGGGTTTAAATAGCCTGGTAACATCCAACGGCCGCCTATGTTATCATCCTGGCAACCATTAAAATAAACTCTAATGACATCAGGTTTAAATATTTCTTTCTCAGTTTCATCACATACGTTTGTTGCATTGATTCCAGTCCCTGCAAAAAACAAGAGAAGTTTTTTAGTCATTCCGTCTCCTTAAGATGCAAAAAGCATGTATATTGTCTATAATAAATAGTATAGAACATATATTGGGGAATGAGATGCAACAGCCTATTACAGTCGATAAGCATAGTGAATTTTTTATATGTATCGCAAAAGATGGAATACATAGTTTTCTGATGTTAGGTGTTATGGATGGCAAGAATCCCAAACTTTTTGCGAGGGTAGGTAAAAGAAATAAAATTGATGAAAGTTTTGGAACAGATTTTTCTCAACAGTTAACTATGGTGCAAAAGGCACTATTTAGCAATACAGAAGCGACATTGGATGATGAAGGCATTACTCGCCGTAAACCTGTTGATATAAGTTATCAGGCATACTCTATTACCTATAAACAATATTTGGATTTTTTGAAAATGACAAAAAATATTAATATACACCAAACAAAGAAATACGAAGCTAGAGTCATACCCAATAAACCCCCTGTTGATTTAACTTATTCTGAAGAAGCAGTCAAAAATCTTCGCACAGGAGTTAGTTGCTATGTCCCCCAAAATGATGAGGGGAAAGATAGCATAACCTTTACTTATCAAAAACTTAATCCAGAAGATTCACAACAGGAAGAGATAATTTCACAACAAAAAGAAATAATTCAGAGGGCAAGTACATTGGATGTATCTAATACATGCCGTTCTACAGCACTCGATCTTCTAAATTATACTTTAGGATATACCCCGGATGTAGCAACCCTATTTGCTGTGGGACTTAATTACACCACAACACTTAAAGCTGGTGTGCCTTCCCCAGCTACATTTTATATTTTACCCCCTCCTCCAAACTGTTTTAAGCTCTCGGTTACAAAGATGAAGATCCTAGAAGTACTTTATGAACGACTGGAAAGTATTCCTAAAATTAACCCTGGCGCTGAAGGTACTAGAGATAAATACGATGAATTAAAAGACTTATATAAAAAAATATCTGGAGAGCCCGACCTGCCATTAAATACGCTATTAGATAATATTGCGGTACATCGTAAAAAAAACAACCATATATTTAATGCACACAGGGGTCAAAGTTTTGTGAGCTGGATTCTACAATTTTTTGGTGTAAAAACAGCAACGCAACAGGCCCTTGATCGGATTGAGAAATTGGTAAAGGAGCAAATTGAAAAGAACCCAACTGAATGTAAAGAAGCAAATGATAGTCATAATCATCCTCCCCCTCCCCCTAAACCATGAATTGGACTGTAAAAAATAGTACAACATGGTTTTTACGACGAGCTTAACTATATTACTTTTGTTCAAAAAATAACTTATAAAAAATATATCAGACACAGGATTTATTTTTAGTGCTGAATCTATATTGAGTTCGAATACAGATATTAAGTGTTGGTTAATTTG
This sequence comes from Legionellales bacterium, assembly GCA_021732495.1. Classification (GTDB taxonomy): domain Bacteria; phylum Pseudomonadota; class Gammaproteobacteria; order Legionellales; family Legionellaceae; genus UBA2653. The sequence continues at coordinate 24,836 of JAKFUY010000072.1, forward strand.
TACTTATCCGTTTTTTATGTTGATATAGACCTATTAAGTGATAGATCATGTCGGATATATGATGAATCTCACATCCTTAGAAATTAATCGTTTAAACTTATCTTTTGACCAACGTGATGGTTGGTTAAGAATAATTCAAGATTTGAATTTGGTTTTATTGCCAGGCAAAACCGTGGGTTTGGTGGGGGAGTCTGGTTGTGGAAAATCGTTGACAGCGATGAGTGTTTTAAGATTATTACCCCCCCATGTTGCCTATGGAAAATACTCCCAAATTCGGTTGCCCCATTGTGATGTGTTAAATTTAGAACAATATCGTATGCGAGAGATTCGTGGCAAACGTATTGGTATGGTTTTTCAGGAACCGATGATTGCTTTAAATCCGGTTCGCAGTATGTATCATCATATTGTTGATGTCATCAATGCACATCAAAAAATGGATAAATCGACGTTGCAATCCTATATAGAGCAACTGATGGAGGATGTCGAGCTTGCCAATATGATTGATAAATTGCACGAGTATCCCCACCAATGGTCAGGCGGTCAAAAGCAACGATTTTTAATAGCCTTAGCACTGGCTAATCGTCCAGAAGTATTATTGGCAGATGAACCAACCACAGCGCTCGATTTGGTGGTGCAAAAACAGATTCTACTGTTATTAAAAAAATTACAAAAACAATATGGCTTGGCATTATTATTAATCAGCCACGATTTTAATGTGATAAAGCTTATGGCAGATCATATTGTGGTGATGTATGCCGGACAAGTGATAGAAAATGCTCCGAAAGAAGCGTTTTGGCAACATCCACTGCATCCTTATGTACATCAATTACTTAACAGCGTGCCAAGCTATGCGAAGCAGGGTCAAATGTTGTCTGTTATTCCAGGTCAAGTGCCTAATTTTTATGACTTACCCAGTGGTTGCCGGTTTCATCCAAGATGTGCTTATGCTTTGGAAAAATGCCAAAAACAAATCCCTCCCTGGCATCAGGTTAGCGGCGGGCATCAGGTGAGATGTCATTTATATCCTAGAGCGACCCCCATTGATTTTGTGGCAGTATCCGGTGTTTTACACCAAAAGGCGCATACTGCAATGGAGACTACCATCTTAAGCGTTGAAAAACTTTGGGTGGCAAAACTCCATCGCAATCAACACCAAGGCTACATTTTAAAAAATATTCATTTTGATTTAAAACAAGGAAAAACACTGGCAGTGGTAGGGGAGTCAGGGAGTGGCAAAACCACATTAGCGCAGACTTTGATGGGATTGCTGCCTTTCCAAAAAGGACAGTTTCAATTTTCTCCGAATGTGAGAAAACAAGACATACAATTGGTTTTTCAAGATCCAGTATCGGCTATGAATCCCCGCTGGTCTATTGAAAAGATTTTGAAAGAGGGTTTAAAAGATGGTGATTCCATGGAGTTGGTTAAAATTTTGGATGCCGTACAAATGAGTAAATCTTGTTTTAAGCTTTATCCTCATGAACTCTCTGGAGGACAAAGGCAAAGAATTGCGATTGCTCGGGCACTATTGACGTCTCCAAAAGTACTCATTTGTGATGAGCCAACCAGTGCTTTGGATATTTCAGTGCAAGCGCAGATTTTGAATTTATTAAAAACCTTGCAATATGAAATGGGCTTGACCTATATTTTGATTACCCATGATTTGGATGTGGTTGGATATATGGCCGATGAAGTCTTGATTCTAAAAGAAGGTGAGATTGTTGAACAAGGCCGTGTGGCCGATATTTGGCAACAGCCGAAAAATGCGTATACAAAGACTTTATTGGATGCTTCTGTAATTGATTGAGTTTTTAGTGGGATTCGCTTTATGATAGAAGTGGATAATGTTTTAAATCAAGGGAGGTTGTACGATGGAATGTAATATCGATCAAGCAGATCGCAGAAATCGTGTGGTGCTAGGTGTCCTAATTCTGTTAGGCGTATTGCTGGGATTTGGCAAATGGTTCTTTGCAATTTTAGCGATTGCAATGATTGTTGAAGGGGTTATTGGATGGTGTGCGATTCCCCTGATGATGCAAAAATTCAATGAAAAATTTAAAGAGACTAAGAAGTAATCATCTGTTGATGATGGGTGTCAATTTTAAATTGATGCCCATGATACAACCTGTAGTGTTGTCTTCTTATCTGGGCGACAGACACTTCTTTGGGGACGATTTCAATAATTCGTTTATATTGTCTAAACGATACTGGTATGGTGTGAGATAAATTAATCAGAAGTTCTTTAATGGGTGATGCTTTTTGTTCGTAACCAATTTGCACCGGTGGTGGTGGCTGTGGACCTTCACCTTGGATATGATGCGGAATAAAATGGTTGGGATTGAACTGCCATAAGAACTCATCAAACGCATAGGCATCTTCTTTGCAATTGCAGAAAATATATACCTGATGCTTCATGGTATAGGCTTTTTCGATAAGTTTACAGGCAAATGACCACTCTGCCTGTAAACCTTGTTCTGATAACACATAAAAATCAATTTTCATATTTAAAATTTTTGATCCATTCCACAAGTAATGCAACCGGTCTTCCTGTTGCTTGACGATTTTTTCCAGACACCCAAGCACTTCCGGCAATATCCAAATGTGCCCAACGACAGTCCTTGCTAAATGCATGTAAGAAATGCGCTGCAACAATACTACCTGCCGTTCTTGCATTATGTGAGTTCATGAGGTCGGCTACAGGGCTTACTAAACATTCCTCATACTCTTTGTCCATTGGCAAACGCCAGAGCTTATCAAGTGTATTTCGTCCTGCATTTAATAATGACTCCGCAAGCGTATCGTCTGGGGTCATTAATCCCGAATAGACACTACCTAGGGCTACGATCACCGCACCCGTTAAGGTAGCAATATCAATCATGACTTCAGGTTGGTATTGTTTGGCATAACTCATTGCATCTGCTAATACCAGTCGACCCTCAGCATCGGTATTGGTAATTTCTACAGTTGTTCCTTGATGGCTTTTGACAATATCCCCAGGTCTAGTTGCATGACCACCTGGCATATTTTCAGCGCAGGCTAGTATGCCAATAACATGAATAGGGAGTTTTAACATGGCAATGGTTTGCATGACACCTAAAACGGTTGCCGCACCACACATGTCATACTTCATTTCATACATTGCCTCAGAAGGTTTAATGCAAATACCACCTGAATCAAATGTGATACCTTTGCCAACTAAAATAATTGGTTTTTTCTGTGAGCCTTGCTGGTAATGTAATTCAATTAACCGGGGGGGATTATGACTTCCCTGAGCTACTGATAATAGCGTATTCATGCCTAATTTTTTCATGGCATGTTCATCTAAGGAATGACATTTTAAACTTTTAAAGTTTGTGGCTAAGTTTTTAGCAGCTTTTTCAAGATCAATGGGGGTACATTCATTGGCGGGTGTGTTGGCTAAGTCCTGACAGAGGCGAATGCCCTTGGCAATGGCACAGGACTCTTCAATTTGTTCAAGGCTACAAGAACTATCGTGATAAATAGTTTGCAGCTGTAAGGCCTCTTTCTGGGCTTTGTAATTAAGAAACTGGTAATAACAAGATTCAAGCGTCAGAATCGTTAAATTTAATTGTGCTTCTTTAGAAAGGCTGGGTACCTGTGGCATGCTTAACAACAGGTTTTTCCAGGGTTTCTCTTTAAAAAGTTGGCTGATTTTCTGAATATTATTTTTTAATGTTTCTAAATGATATGTCTTTTCTTCGCCACAATGGAAAACAATGACATGTTGTTGTTGATTGTGATACCAAATCCAATCGCCGGCTTTTTTTAAACCCGACTTGTTTTGTTCGTAAAAAGACGCGAATGCATCAAATGATTGCATCATAGGCGGCACTTCTTTTGAGGGCTCTAACACGCCGAGGATGACACATTGAATTGAATTGAGCAGATTGTTTTCATAAAGGAAGTGTTGCATAATGATTCCTATCGTGGTTTTTGAAAAATTATTTTAAAAGGTGCCTCGTTGGATTGCTATAGGTATTTAAGGCAAAACTCAAAATATATTTTCAATTTGGTTGTTTCGACGTGTTAGTTTTCCGCTATTTGGCTAAAGAAGTGTTTGTCACACTGATAGCCTTAACTGTAATTTTGATGTTTATTTTAATTAGTAATCAGTTGGTAGGCTACCTTGGACGTGCAGCAAGTGGCCGTATCCCTGGATTATTGGTTTTTCAATTGTTAGCGTTGGAAATGCCTAACTTATTGTCTTTATTGCTTCCCATGGGCTTTTACATGTCTATCATGTTGGCTTTTGGTCGTTTGTATAGTGAAAATGAAATGTTGGTACTTCATGCCTGCGGTTTAAGCAACCGTCGTCTACTGGCTTATACTTTGACGATGGCGTTAATCGTTTCAGGACTGGTGGCTGGCATGGTGCTCTTAAATCCAAACATTGCCGGAGAACGAGCCCGACTGTTACAAACCTCGGGTTTAAAAGCGTTTATTCAAATGCTCGCGCCGCAACAGTTTCAAGCTTTGCCTCAATCACAAGTATTGTATATTGATGATGTAAATCGAAGCCACACCCGTGCCGGAGGCCTTTTTTTAGCTAAAATGAACCAGGATGCCAGTCAGTCTTGGCAATGGCAAATTATTGCAGCCCATGAGATGTCTTTAAAAACCTCGCCCCACGCGCAGGATGAGTTGGTGATGACCCATGGAAGAGTCTATCGATTATCACCAGGATCTTTAAAGGCCCAATATGGTACGTTTGAAGAGGCGGTTTTAAAAATACCCGAAGTCGAGAGCAATGAAAACGATGATCTGCGTGCAGCTTCTTTATCAACCATTTGGACCTCGCGGCATCAAAATCCCATGATGCGTGCAGAATTGCAGTGGCGTATTTCGCTTGTGTTAATGTCTTTGGTGCTCACTATTGTGGCAGTCCCTTTAAGTCACGTTCAGCCTAGACATGGCAAATTTGCCAAAATGTTTCCTGCGATTATTATCTTTTTGCTGTATGTGGCGATGTTGTTTTTATGGCGAGATAAGGTGTTATATGATGGCTGGAAAGGTGGCAATATGTTAATTGTGCATGTTGTCTTTTTGTTCTTAGGCCTCTTTTTGTTTTGGCGACAAAAGAGACGGTTAGGATGATGAAGAAAGTCGAAAAATATGTGGTCACCACAGTATTGCAAAGTATTTTTGTGATTTTAGCCTCGCTCAGCGCATTACAAATTTTTATTTTATTTGTTAATCAGATGGGGGAATTAGGGCGTGGACAGTATACCTTTGGCATTGTTTTGCAATATGTGTTGATGCGCCTTCCTTATGAGTTGACCATGTGTTTTCCAGTGATTTGCTTATTGGGATGCTTGGTTGGATTAAGTATTTTGGCCAATCACAGTGAGTTGATTGTTTTGCGAGCCAATGGATTATCAATTTTTAACCTCTTGGGCATGGTTGCTCGAGTGGGTATTGGACTGATTATTGTGACCATGCTGTTGACGGAGTGTTTTGTCCCGCAATTGATGTTTAAAGCGAATAACTTAAAACTAGAGGCATTAAACAATGGACATTTATATCGGCAAGCACATAGTGTTTGGTTTCGGCATCATGATCACTTTTGGTATATTGGAGCGATTGGTTCGTCTCAAGAGTTGCAAAATATCACCATGTTTCAAAAAGATAAAAGAGGCGTATTAAAATCGGTTGAGTATTTTAAAGATCTTCATTGGCATAATGATCAATGGTATTCCAATGCGTCTGAAAAAACATTTTTTAGTGATGAAAAAGTGGAGCATCTTTTAATTACAGAGCCACAACGCATTGATTTACCTCTAACACCGACGTTTTTTAAACATGTGGAACAAAACCCAGATGAAATGAGTTTGATTCATTTGTGGCAACGCATTCATCAATTACATAAACAACAAAATATTGCCAAAGATGAGCTGATTTTTTGGCAACGTTTATTTCAGCCAGCTAATACTTTACTCATGATGTTATTGGCTATTCCTTGTATTTTTGGACCTCTACGCTCTTCAACCATGGGTGCAAAATTGGTTGCAGGTATTGCATTGGGTTTCGGTTTTTATATTCTTAATCAGATGTTTGGTTTTGTCAGTCAGGTCTATCAAATTCCACCGATTATGGGGGCGACGATCCCAATGTTGATATTTGGAAGTCTGGGTATAGTTTTGATGAGCCGAACCCGATAGTCTTGCTATTGTTCAATCTCTACAAGCCTGCCTCTGACAAAAAGCAATTGATAAGCGGGGTGGTAACTATCAACTTGGTAGGTCCAGTGCTGTGGTTTATCACTTGGGGGAATAGGGGCGTCAATATAGGTTTCATCAGTATAGTCGGCTGCACCACATAATGAATAAACCTTATCAGCCGCATCGCCAACCCCAATTGATGCAGGCTCATTGGGATTGGTTCCTCCTGGAAAACCGGTATTTCCTTGATAACCACAAGCCGTGGTGGTTTTTACACTATTGCCATTGAGATTAAGCGCTTTTACTTTATTATTAACAATATCAACGGTGAAGGGCGTAATTGAGGAACCACTCGGTAAACCGAATTGATTGTAGACTTTATTTAAGTTCCAATAATATACCGAACCTTTATTCATATTGTTATAGGTTAAGCGTGTGACGGGTATTTTTTGAGTGAGGGTTGCTGAGCCGTCTGTCATTTGTGGATCACCACACTCAGCTTTGATTTGATCAGAGGTCATCCCTAAACTGATATTGCTATGACCTTGAGCACAATAAAACGTATTTAAAGGTTGAGCAAGTCCTAAAGCGGGACATAATCCAATGACAATATTAACAATCATTTTAGGTATCATATTGAGTCAAATTTTAAGTGATTCTTATTAAATACTATAGCATTTGTTTTGCTTAAGTCATTTATTATCATTCAAAAAACAAGAATTCAACTGCATCGTGACAGGCAATGGTGATTTGCTTTTCATTTTGAATGGCAGCACCATCACCTGGGAGCATGATCTGATCATTGAGCGAGATGCATCCTTTGAGCAATTGTAACCAACCTTGATTTGATTCCAATGAATAATTGAACTGGCAATTGGGATGAAAATAACCCGCATATAAATGCATCTTTTGATGGAGCATGACGGCATCTGCTGTTGGCGTTGGTGATGCCAATAGGGTTAACTGATTAAATTTTTTATGAATTTGTTTTTGT
>JAKFUY010000030.1 GCA_021732495.1 Legionellales bacterium
TTGATAAGCCACATTGATTGATTTGAATAATACGAGCAGCATTCACTGCATTTTTCGCAAAATAGAAAGTTGTTGGGCATCACAACCAGCTGCTTTAACTCCAACATCTGAAGTATCGATATTAGAGACACATTGGTTGGTTTGAAGCCCTGCCAAGCGATTTTGCCCGAATTGTATTTGTTCTGCGCTAAAGCCCTCTGCTGCCATTTCACTTGGACTAAAACCTGCAGACAAGAGATCTGAGCCACAATAACGCGCTTGTTTTATAGCACCGGCATTACAATGATTTAAAGCCTCTATTCGCGCAGCTGTCACGCCTAGTTCTCTAAATGCCCGAATTTTAGTCGCCTCACATCCCGCCGCTTTTATAGCAGCGTCAGAGGTGTCATGTTGTTTATTAATGACATTTTGCGCGAATTCGATTTCTTCATCTTTAAAGCCTGCTGAGGTGAGCTCAGTTGAATTAAATCCTGCTGCCAATATTTGTCCTGGAGCAAAACATGCTTTTTTAAATACGCTGACACTACATTTATTTAATGCTTCAATTCTAATTGCGGTGACACCAGCATGCTTTAGCTGACTTAATTTTATAGGATCACAGGCAGCTGCTATCACTACACCATCAGGAACTTTTGAAGGTGTTGCAATTTGAGTAAAGCCGGCATTGATATCATTGGCTACAAATTCATTTTTCAGCAATTCATCTGGACTAATTCCGGCACCTAATAAATCAGCTGGGCGGTAACCTGCTGCTTTTAAATTTTTAGCTGAACAATGGTTAATCGCTTGAATTTTTTCGATACTTACCCCTGTTTTTTTCAGTTGAGAAAGTTTCGCTATATCACAATTTTCGACTTTAAAAGCATCCAAAGCACAACCCGTACCTGCAGACAATCCTGCGCTTTTCAGTTCATTCGAACTATAGCCGGCTGCTTTTAATGCATCTGAAGAACAACCCGCTATTTTTGAAATTGATAATGCACTGACACCAGCAACATATTCGGTTTTTAGATCACCTAAATTACATCCCTTATTACTCACATTAATTGGTGATATGCCATCTGGAAGTGATAGAGACAAACCTTGTATCTCTGCGGGAGAAAATCCAGCATTCAAAAGACTGTCCAATGCATATCCGCCATTTTGTAATTCATGTGGCGTAAATTTTGCTTGTTTTAATTGTGAGGCATCGAAACCGTTACACTTCAACTGGGCTGCAGAAAAGCCTGCAGCCTTCAAGTCTGAAACTGAAAAACCTGCCGTTTTCAATTGAGCAAGCTCACAACCAGGTATCCGTCGAATCGCTGCAGCGGTTACACCTTTGGCTTTTGATGATGCTAAATTTTCAGGACTACAGCCTGCTTTTCGCACATCATCAGCAGAAACGCCCGGAGGTAAACCAGAAGCAGCTTCTATTGCTTCAGGTGTAAAACCAGCACCTTTTAACTCATCATCTGAATAACCGCCATTTTTCATTTGGGAGGCATCTAAACCAGCCCCTTTCATTTCACAAGCACTAAAATTACAGATTTTAAGTTGTTCTGGACTATAACCAATATCTTTAAAATTAGTGACAGTATATCCCAGACCCCTTAACTGGCTACAATCGCAAACAGTATTCAAATCATTAAGATTGAAGCCACTGTTTTTCAACTGTTCACAGGAGCAACTTTCTCTTAAGGTAGTAATCGAGGCACCCTGTGCCATAGCAACTTTAATAGTATCAGCACTACAGTTACTATTACCTAGATTTTGCATCCATAGTGGCTTTTCAGGTCCATTTCCTAAATTAGATAATGCTGCAAACCCAAGTCCTCCGTTGCCATTTTGCGGACCTACTGTGTCAACACCATCTCCAAAACTTTTTAAATCAATAAGCGTTGGAATTGAGCTCGTGCCTTTCGAAAGAGCCTGTTGAGCATTGAGGGAATTTTGTGTGGTTTGTAATTTTGCATATTCAGCAGTTTGATTTAAAGCGCCTGGCGTTGAAGATATATTCCCGGGAGTATTATTTAACTCAGAGGATGATTCAACACCACGGGTATGATTGAAGAACTTAAAATAAGCCACTACAAAGGCCAACAATAAAATCCCTACTGTAAATAGGATAATTACCCTCGTTCTTGCATTGGTCATTAACCCTTTTAAATTTTCTTTAGCAGAAGCCATATTGTTTATAATCCTTCGACTTTAAGTTGCATGACCTTACCACGCCATGTCACTAAAATAACTGGTGATTTTTGCATTTCATAAGCATGCATTCCATCTCCACTGGTCATCGTTGACAACCATGCGGGTGATAAAATTGTTAAATTGGTACGTACATACATCTTTTCTTTATAAAGCCACGCTCTGGCATCACCGCCATTTATTGTCAATCGGGTACTTCCCGGTGGTGGGACACCATCTAACACATGTAACAATAGTCTATTTGCAGACGGCGGTAATCCATCACCAAAAACGGGCATTAACGCATTGGGGCCCATGCCTTGCACTCGCATATCGACACGATAATCAACTTCTTTTTGCCCTGGAATTAATGTCAACATGACAGGCGTATTTAATCCTTCAAGACGAACGGCCATATTTCCATAATTGTAAAGCTTGCTTGCTTGAATCATTAAAGTATTTCCAGTCTTATCCCATTGAATATTAAATGAAGCCGGATCACCTAAATCATAGGCGCTAATAGGCCACGGTGCACCTGTTGAATCTAAAAACACCAACGAGGTAACAAATCCCTGCCCTAATCGAATAACAGGTGGGGTAGAGCCTGGGGATAAATTAACAAATTGAGAAGTTGCAACTGGTTTAGGGGGAGATGGTACGGCTGTTTTGGCTAGTTCAATATCCTGATATTTAGAATGCAAATCTTTGATTTGCTTTTCTGACATCGGAAATATCTGACTCTCCACCTGATCATATGCTAATTTTTCAATCATATCTTCATCGTCATGGGTTACTACGCTCCCCTGAGTACGTAATTGAGGTGGTTGTACAGGTGATGATGATACTGGCGTCGTCGCAGCAGGCGGATTGACCTCTGGGGTTTGAGTACTGGGAGTAGTCTTTTTGTCATCGCCCATATTCAAGGTTTTTTTAAAATCGTCTAGATTTTTCGGCATCCCCCCAGCAACGTTTTGCGATTTCGTAGGATCATTGTCAGCTTGACTTTTAAATAAACGCAATTGCTCTAAAGCCTGTTGTCCTCCAAAACCTTGTGAAAAAACGTCAGCTCCACAAAAAAGAAGGCATAGGCACATCAAGAAATATTTTTTATTTATTAGATTCATCATTGTCCTGATTCCTCTGGCACTGCACTAATGATTGATGCAATGCCAATACCACTAGGCGAATTTAAGGTCGAAACCCTTTCGATCAACATTGTCACCACATAGGGTGACTGAGAATATAATGTAGAGGATTGATAAGTAACCACAATAGGCATCTTTATTCGCCATGAATATCGACCACTTGCAAAAACCCCTTTTTGCATCAGAGATGGAGCCTGTGTAGCTTGGGCTGTTACTACAAACTTATTATCCACAATTGCTTGAAGATTATTAGAGTCCTTAAGTGCTTTTAAAAATACAGTCCAGCCATCAGGGGTGAAAAATTCTGATGACGCTTGTAAGTCTGATCGATAACTCACAAAGTTGTATGTATAACTTGCAATGATAGCCTGATTAGCCCATTGCTTAATTTCAGCATCAGTGACATTGGGCTTATCTAAGGGAATGAGAGGAGAAATTCTGCCATTTGAGGCAGTCGGAAAATATACTGGCACCGGCGGATGTGAAAAAATATAGTATAGAATATACAGGCCTGAAAAATTCAAGAATAGAGATACTAATAAAACCAGAAATAATCGATGAAGGCCATCTTGATAAAACCGATTTCTTGAAACAATTTTTTCCAAATCTGAAGCCACAATACCGTCCCTATTTACAAGTTGGTTACAGGTTCTGCATCTGCTGGAATATCATCTGGCAGCAATGCTTGAGACGAATAATTTGGAGCGCTAATTGCCGTAAGTTGAACAGGATTAGATGCACCATTGGTACTATAATAATTCGGGCTACCCTCATGAAAATAAACAAAAGCAATTAAAAAAAACAATATGATGTTTACAAGCATTGAATAGATTAATACTCTTCCTAACTTTCGATAATTGAGCACATAAAAATAACGCCCTGATTTTCTTTGTTCATATGTTGTACTTGTCATTATGATAATTCACTTTAAATAATCTCTTCTTTAAATAAAATCTCAACTCTAGAATTTCCTAGTTTATCCTCTTCTCTAACCGTTTTCATTATAGGTTTATCATTACCCATTCCACGCGTAAATACAATCCTACTGTCGATGCCTTGTGAAATTAAATAATCTGCAATTCGTGAAGCCCTTAATCGAGTTAACGCTATCATTCTTTGATGTTTGTCACAATATGCATCAAAAACATTGATATCAATTTCTACTTTTCTAAACATTTTTAAATAACAAGCTACATCATTTAAATAGCCATAGCTTGGCCATGAAATATTGGGACTATATTCTGCAAAAAGCAAACCTGATGGAATACTCATCAATATGTATTGCCCGGTTTGTATCACTTTAATTTCTTCTGCGTTAAGCTTTCGTTCTAACCGAATTTTATTGGGATCGGGAGGAGGCAAATGAGAAGGCAGAGATGGTGTTTCTTGAGTATAGGCATAAGAAGAGGAGGAGTTTCTTGCACACCCTTGTAGAAGTAGGCCAAATATGAAAACAATCAGGGCCTTTTTATGGATTTGTGCAGAATCGGCATTCCAATGATACATTAACATAGGGCTTAAACTCTGATAATCTTTATTATTAAATTATCACCCTATTCTCTTTATAAAAACAAGTAGTTATATACACAAAGTTGCATCTAATTTCTTTATATTGATGGCCCGGCGAGATGATGATAGGGTTCGCTCGTAAATTGGGCTATTCCAATACCCTTAATCGAATCAAGAGTAGAGATCCGTGTCACTAATAAATTAACAATCAAGCTGTTAGTGACAAACCCTTGAGCCGATTGATAAGTGACTAACAATGGGATTTGAATACGCCATGAGAATACGCCATTTAAAGTGCCTTTTGCTAATATTACTGGAGGTTGCATCACCACTGCGTTGACAATCAATTTTTTACTGATTACTTCATCGATGTTATTTGAAGAGTATAATGCATTGTAAAATGCATTCCAGGCAGAAGGTGTAAAATATTGAGAGGCAAGTGTTAGTTGATTATCGTAATTTACAAAATCAAAACTATAAGCCGCCACCGTTGCTAACGATGCCCATTTTATAATCGAAAGATCAGACGTGTTGGGCTCATATATGGGCGTTAGTTCTTGAATCCTACCATTGAATGATGTTGAAAAATATTTTGGCACTAACGGATAAAGATACATGATATAGACAAACGACAATATCAGAATATTGCACATCAGCGAAATTGAAATACTTTTGAATAAATATATATTTTTGTTTTTATGATGTAACTCTTGTACCGAAAGATCTTGTTGATTTTTTTCCAATTTCAATCCTTGTATTTATTTAGCAGCAACTACGCGTTTTATTTTATCAGAAATAAACACAACCATCTGAGCTAAATCAGAAGCAGAAATATCATCCGTGATTACTGGCGGGTAAAGCGTTGCATAATTCAAATCATTGATGAGTTCAGAGGCAATTTTATGGCTAGTTTGTATTTTTTCTCCAGATATACTCTCAATTGCAGAAAAAACCTTATGAATTCCTTCTTGATTTAGGATAGGTTTTGTAAAATCACTGAAGTTTTTAGCCTGTAGCGTGGGGAAATGATTGGGCCAATTCAATTCGCTAAAAATGTTAATTTGCCCTTCAGGACAACTCATCTTCAAATCCTCAAGTTGTGCTTGATTATCAAACTTTTCTTCAAAGTCCAATAACATTTTCAATGATGCATCGATGTATTCAGCCTCTTTATCTCGAGATATCAATTCAACAACGCGTTGTATCACTTCATTATTTTCTAAGGGGGGATATGTAAAATCACTTTGACTTAATAGCCCAGAAAAATGCTTTAATTGAGAAAATAGTTTTGCCAAAAAATCATCTGATGGGGCTTCGACCTTTAGAAATTGATTTACCTTTAATTTTTTTACAGGCGAGGGTGCGGCATAAAACATTTTTGCGCGAACAATTTGAGACCGAAAAAAGATATGGCCTTCACCCTCGGTCTGTTCTTTTAAATCCAACAAGTCAATTCGAGCACGCTTCTCAAAAGAAGAGCTTTTAGAGTCCATATAATTATTGGTCATACTGGTACCCTGTGACTGAAATGAATCAACTTTAGTTACATACGCCTCACCTGCGGTTTTTGCAAAGAAATCATAGGTGTCAATAGGGTCCTCGAGCTTCATACATATTTTAATATTGGTATTGGCGCCAATAGATGCCGCCTCTTCTTTAGATGCTTTCTGAAATGCAGGTAAATCTTGTCCCGCAAATACCGCAGAGAACCCTAATGAGCGAGCTTGTGCAGGTACTACGGCAAATCCTTTCACAGCATAATACCCATATTCGTCCAAAATACACATAAAAGGTGTAGGCGCATTGGTAGGCTTTCGTTCAATCACATCTCGATAGTCTCCCTCGACAGCATCACCCAAACCAGCGGCCATCATCGCTTTTAATGAGGATACAATGATTTTCCCAAGATTTGAAAGCTCATCAGGTGATTTTTCAAGGGCCGGCAATAACACTACCAGAATACGTCGATTTAAGACCACATCTTTAAAATCAACTTCTGCAAGATTTGTCCGTATAATATGACCATAAGTATCCGCTAAAGAAGAAAAACTTCGTACAAGCTGCATAGTGATAAAGCCATGTTGTTCCATAACCTGAGATACTTGTTTACCTTTTTTCTCTTTTACCCATCCTGGCAAAGTACCCAAATAATTTCGCAATGGATCAGTCACAACCTTAGGAATAGACTCAATGTTGACACTGTCTTGATCATCTCGTGGAAATACTTTATCCAAGACAATCATTTCCAAACGATTTAAATCAAAATAATTTCGAATAGAGTTCGCATCTAAAAGAATACTACCTTGATCTCGCATATAAACCAGAACACGCATTAACGCTTCAACGAATGCAATTGCTCGGCCTTTCCACATGTCACCATCACCTCCTTGACCAGAGTCTCCCATTAAACTCACAACCAACTGAGTTAACATACTCGATGAACCTTGACAGAATGGATTTAGGGTATTTGATAATCTTTTTTCTTGAGGTCCAATAATGTCTCTAGCCCCTGTCATAAAGTTTACAAGCAGGAGGTCATCCTCACGCCCCATACTGCGAACCATAGAAAAAATCTTCGCAAATAAAGAGTTATCCCCTTTTCCATCTACATAAATAAATCCACTGGCTTGAACCAAAGCATTAAAGGCTAAGGAAACCAAAGCTTCGGTTTTACCACTACCGGTAGAACCAAAGATCAAAATATGCGTTCTCATATCTTCATTTGCAAACCAAAGTTCTTCATTGGTTTTTAAGTCATTACCAAAAAATGCAATTCCCCTCGCTGTGTTAGGTGTTTTCATGCCAGGCTTAAGATCATTAAAGTCTTTCATCCCGCTGATCTTTGGAAGCCTAAAAGGGAGTTTTTGTTTCTGACCTGCTGCATAAAAATAAAGACAAATACAAATTAAGAATAAAAATAGCGCAGGAAAAGGGTAGCTAAAAAAGACAACCAAAATACCCACCATTAATAATGCCGTATTTGATGGTTTGCGCAAAAAACCGGTAAATTTTTCACTCAGCGTTCGCGTATCACGCAAAAGTTTCTGTGGATCTATTTCACGACTGGAATCAATCCCTCGCATAGTCATAATTGCAATTCCTTCAGCTCTTCAGGCGTTAATTTGACGTCTTTAATTGCCAATTCCAAAGCTTTGACAGCTTCATCAATCATGGGCGTCAAACATGGTCGTTGCATGCGCTTTTCTGCTTTCCAGTGCGCAAAAACACCTCCAACCTCAGAAAATGGCGTTTGTCTGCCAACGCAATTAAGCGTATACCATAGTCTTCTATCGATAGGTTTCAACCATAGAAACTCTGAACTAGGAACCACGCCGTCATCTCTTGCCTTTTCTAATAAACTAGCCATAAATGTATAGATATAGGCATGTGACTGGCTGATTTTCTGTACATCAAGCTGATTTTTATATTTTGCCAAAATAGGGAAAGCAGATGAATAATTAATTTTACCTAGTGCAAAGCTTTTACTTAATTCGCTAGAGATATGATTCGCTGAGTCTCTATCCTGATTAATTCTAGAGACAAAAATAGCTGCCAACGCAATGACATGGGGTTGACACTTATCAAAATCTTCCCAGATCGAGCCTAGCTGCATCGTAAATAGGCGTTTCGCATCTGCTTTTTTTATAGATGCAGTCATCTCTTGACCCGGTGTATTTGAATCGAGTAATAAGTCATTTTTTTTCAAAAGATGGTATTTTCGACAGAACTGCATGGGACTGAGAGCCATTGCCCAAGGGCCTGAATCAATATCTGTATTGGTGAGGTCTTCTTTGATGACAGGGGAAATCGACGGCCAATTTTCTTGTTCTTGCATCCTTAAAGTCTTCATAGAGTAGACTTTGCAAAATTTATGAGAAATGTCTTTTTGATATAAAAAGAATGCCAACAACATAATGATGCTGCCATAAATATAACGCGTATATTTTCCTACTTCTGTCGTCACTTGATACAAGGCTGGCCAGTCTACCAAATCAACGTTGATAGTTTCCATATATTGAATCAGCGAAACAAGAGGCTGGCCGGGCCATAATAAGTCTACTATTTTTGCCTGCCAGATGTTTAATTTGAAAAGTACAGTGACAATCCAGCTATGGTTATAATACCATATAAGCATGGAAACAATAACAAGAAACACTGCTATCCATAACGGGCCTGTTCCGTCATCATTACTCTGTCCTTGGCCAGCAGCTTGTCCCATATTTTTATGATTTAACAATCGGTGATAATTTTAGTATATACTGAATTTTGATAATTTTGGAAATAATAAGATTGATTTACAATAAGATTTTTTGAACATACTTAGAAAAACAAAGCTTTTGATGTTTCCAAGTATAGTGGGTATAGTTATTCCAAAAAAACTCTATATTTTGAAGATGAATGGCTCTATCCTTTAATAAAATCACAGGATTGCCAAGTTTATCCTTAAGCTCGTGCCCGTCTTCCGCTGGAAAAATAAAGCTTTTTTCCACCCATACTGCAACATACCCTGCATTTATAAATATAGGTGAGGCTTGTGCCGCACTTTGTGCATGCGATTCGTTGCTGTAGATAGAACGGCTGACAAATTGACGATGTATGTGAGAGATTGACCTCTCCCACGCTTCAAGTTCTTTTCCATCTGAAGTATATAGGTGGATGTACACAAGCTGCATGGTTTGCTCTTTTAAAACTCTTTCATGATCCTGATTGTCATCAACCTGATTATTTTCCTTATTTGTCATTGCAATATGTGCTGATTCTGCAAGCTCATCGCTTAACTTTTGAAGCCTGGCATGGATAATTTTTAAAAAATTCGATTGTTGCCAACGTTCATCAGCAAGCATCTGCTCATAAATACGATGAAACTCTTCGACATTTTTTTGAAAACCATCATCCTTATTCATTATCAGCGCCCTGGTTTAGGTGTCTCTTGGGAGTGATGTTCTAGATTTTCCAGATTATTAAGGTATATTTTTAGATCTTGTGCAAATGGCCCATACTTAGCAAATCTGTCCACGTTTTCGATAACATCTCCAAGTCCTTGAGTGCAAGCCACCATTAGTTCTAGTGTTTGTCTTTTGTTTTCAAGAAAAAAACGCATAATAACCACCTTACAACATTTATTAAAGAAATAAATAACATTCCGCTCTTTAATAATAACACATATTCAAAAATTAATCACTATGGGCGAGCTAATCAAGAAAAAAAAGATTTAAAAATACTAGTCAAATACGGATTCTTTTAGCAGCTCATCAAGAGGCGTATAATCCGCCGATTGACTGGAATTGATCATTTCACAAATGGTATCAGTGATAAATACCAAACGAATACTTAAAGGTGTGGCCTCGTCAAAAATGACTTCTGCTCCCAATACGCCCTGCTCTGCATCCTTAAAAGAAATACCTAAGCCATATCCAAGACATAATGAGCATAATTGATCTGCTCTGCGCGCCAAGCCAGGCAATAAACCGGTCACAGAAAAAACCTCATCCAAACTAATTATTCTATCCAATAAATAGAACTTGGCGTTTAACTCGCTCGCAATCTGAACGAGACATTGAGAAATATCTTTATTCATTTAATACCACCAAGGTTGGGATAATCGAACGGGCCCTGCAAAAAAGACTCGCATCCAGCGAAAAAAAATGGGGACACTAAATCCATAACGTTCTAAAATAGAAAAAAAAATGGTACTCATAATGGCTACTATTCCTGTCCAAACCTGGATATGGACTACAAAAAACAGTACAAAAAATACCGCCCGAGCATCAAGGATGAAAAAACGTGGACTGCGAGCTGAGTCCCGCCAATGAGCTGTTGGGGAGAAACTTGCCATAAGGCACTCCTGTTTCCTAATTCATTAAAACAGTATAGCGCAAACATGAATAATTAAAAAAGAACTTTAAATATCATCAAGTTCAAAATAATCATCCAATTCTGTCTTAAGTCTACGTTCAGCCAATAAGTCTTCTAAACGGCGACGCGCAGCTGATAAGGGGTCGATTTTTAAGTCTTTATTCCAAGGCTCGCTTTCGGCTTCGGATTCAACCTCAATGACTTCCTCTTCGTTTGTTGCTACTTTTTCTTCATCTTCAAATAATTCAGTCACTTTTACTCCGGAAAAATGATTAATTTAAACATATTTTATTATTCACTTATCTATCAAATAAAATAATAAATTTCAAGCATTTTAAGAAAAAATTTATATTGCTCCAAATAAAGCCAACATTGACAATGCCATTTAATGCCGCAACACTGATAAGCAATTGTTTCAATTGAACCTATTATTATGTTTGCCCAAGCTGAAAAAAAAAAATTAAGATACGCGCTTTTAAATCACAGAAGAGCGCTTACGCCATCGCAAGTCAAAGATTACTCACAAAACATTTGCAAACGAATCATTACACAGCCCACCTTTAAAAAGGCTATTCATATTGGGATATACATGAATAAAGATAATGAAGTTGACGTTTCTACACTACTAAGTTTACCAAACAAACACTTTTATCTACCTGTGCTTAAAACAGATTGGACATTGGAGTTTCACTCCTATCAATTAGATGATCCCTGTTATTTGAATTCATGGGGGATACGTGAACCTTATCAGCAGCAACAGTCAATCCCTGCTCATCAACTCGATATGATGATTTTACCGATGGTCGGGTTTACGCAAACAGGCCAACGTTTAGGGATGGGCAAAGCCTGTTATGATAGAAGTTTTCGTACTAAGCCTACTCCTTTTTTATTAGGAGTCGCTTTTGCCTTTCAAGAACTTGAGCAAATTCCAGTAGAACCCCATGATTTAATCATGAACCTGATTATTACAGAAAAAAAAACCATTCATCCTATCCCAAAATCTTGCTAAACTAAAAAAACAACTGCATTCAATCATGATATCTCTATGAACCATTGGCTTATGAAATCAGAACCCGAAACCTATAGCATTGACGACTTGATAAAAGATGCCAACCAATCGACATGCTGGGATGGGGTAAGAAACTACCAAGCAAGGAATTTTATGCGGCAAATGGCCATCAATGATCGGGTGTTTTTTTACCACTCCAATTGCAAAGTGCCAGGAATCGTCGGTATCGCAAAAATTAATAAAATCGCTTACCCTGATTTTACGGCGTGGGACATAGATAATGACCACTATGACCCTAAAAGCACTAAAGATAACCCGCGCTGGGATATGGTAAATATTCAATTTGTAGAAAAGTTTAAAACAATTATCCCGCTCAAAGCGCTATACTTTCACGAGCAACTGCAAAATTTGGCATTAATTAGAAGAGGTAACCGGTTGTCTGTCATGCCAGTTTCATTAATAGAATGGAATTTCATTATAAATCAGCTGTAAAAAACCCTATAATGATGTTATCATTTTCAACAACAACTGTTTTTTCTGATAAGTTATTATGCTCCCCATTGATGAAATAACCAAAAAAGTGCTTGAAATTCTTCCAATGAATATTCAGTCGATTGAAGAAGAAATGCGTGAAAAAATTAAACTTATTTTACAAGCAACTCTTTCAAAATTAGACGTCGTCAGTCGTGAAGAATTTGACGTTCAAATGCATGTCTTAGCTAAGACCCGAGAAAAAGTTGAAATTTTAGAGAAAAAAGTTGAAGCGTTTATCAACAAGCATCAAAATACATAGCTCTTATCGCATTTCACTCATCCATTGTTCTAAAATAATTGCAGCAGCAATACTATCTACTTTCCCATAAGTCAGTGCTTTATAACCACCACGTTCAAATAAATCCTGTCTAGCCTCTTTGGTGGTCATTCTTTCATCCGCAAAATACACGGGCAAATTAAAACGCTCCAATGATTTGGCAAACGATTCGACAAAAGGGGTGACAGACAAAGGCTCTCCATTGATGGCTAGAGGTAATCCCACAACCAAACAATTAGGGCGCCACTCATCCAGAAGCCTTTTAAAACTGCCCCAATCAGGAATGCCTTGTTTTGCTATTATAAAATCTAATGGCGCCGCTGTAAGGGTGATAAATTGCCCCACCGCAACACCAATTTTTCTTAATCCAAAATCAAAACCCAGACAACAACCTTGCTTATGCATGACCTGATAAACCGATTATAGTTTCTAAATTTACACCCAATAAATGCCCCGCATGCTCCCAACGACTAGCATAGGAGACATCATATAATAGTTCGCGAGTAAAAGGACAAACCAGCCATAAATCATCCATAATTTCTTCTTCTAATTTTTTAGGCTCCCAACCACTATATCCTAAAGCAATGACAACGTGATCAGGGCCTTGATTGATGGCCATCGCCTTTATGATATCATTTGAGGTCGTCAAGGTCACGTCACCATTGATAATTAAACTCGATCGCCAGTGCCCTTTCGGCCGATGCAAAACAAATCCTCTTTCTGGCTGAATAGGCCCTCCAAACAATAGCGGCATATCTCGTTGCGCAGATAAAGAACAATCCAGTGCCAACTGCTCACAAATATAATTCAAACCAAAGCTGGTAGGTCTATTAATAATCAACCCAACAGTCCCTTGCTCATGATGCTCACAAACAAAAACCATCGATCTCTCGAAAATAGTACTATTCAATTTTGGGGTCGCCACCAAAATAGTGCTAGATAAACTCATAATAGTCATTATTAACACCATCTGTTTAACCGTATTGTAAGTATAAGTCATTTTTTTATTTTTTTGAGAAAATTTCTATCGAATGATTGTTTTCCAAGCCATCTCTCGATACATTAATAACGTAAAATTAATTTGAGTTACAAAAATGCGAAAACTATTATGGACCTTCATTTGTTTATCCTCACTGGTGTTTGCAGAACCTCCGACCCCCAATGAAACCTCGACCAATATTGAAGCTTATAAAATGGCTTACGCCAATGCTGACTCCTCAAAAAATCTTTTTGACATCACAGAAGCCTATCATATTTTCGATCAAACCAACTTAAGACTATCAACACAAAATCTTGATATTCGAGAAATGAATCATGCTATAAAATTATTTAAACAATTAAATGAAAATGCTGCTGAATGTATCGAAAGCACCCAAAAACGCATTAATAATATTAATAGTCTTATAACGTTAACCACACCTGCTATCGCTCCTGATCCAAACAACAAACCCTCCCCTGCAAGCGCAGACCAAATTTATTTACAAAAGGAACTAAAAGAACTAGTCAATCGCCAAGCGCAGTGCCGCTTATTTACCATCAAGGCCAGTGACGTCATTAGCAGATACCAATCGGTTGTCGCTGAACTTAAGAAAGTAGAAACTTTCAGTCAGAGCTCGACCGCCTGGGAGTACTTCCCCAAACTTATCCGATTATGGAAAGAACAGCGTCTTTTTCAGCACAACATAAGCATTGATGAATTTCAGTTTGAATGGAAACAATGGCTAGGTCACGCTTTTATTAGCTTGATTTTCACTCTTTTTATTCTTAGGAAATTCACGCACAAAACCTATTTAAAAAAAATATTTAGTCTTAAAAATGATTATTTTATATGGGGAAGTTGCTTATTTATTTGTTTATGGTGGCTATTTAATTGGTCTTGGTGTGAGATTCATGACATCCATAAAGCCAGCGATGAGCATCTATGTTATCTTTTTAAAATTCTATCTATCTTCTCTTCACTGCTATTTCTTAACACATTTATTTTTTCTATTAAACGAATCCGTGCTTTGTTTTATTGGTATGAATTAGATTTTTCCTACTTTTATAGTTTGGTCAATGCCATTATTTGCCTTAGCACCATCATGCATCTTGGAGAATGGTTCAAATTTCAATTACTCCCTTCTAAAACAGTGCTCTTGGTTGCGCAAAGTATTTTTTTATTTTTAACCATCTTCGTCAATATTTCATTTTTCTTTATCTTCATTCGCAAACACCTACATTATCATTGGATCAAAAGCCATCAAAAAGCATTAAAGAACCTAGACCTTATATTCTGCCTGTTCTGCTTGTTGTGCAATATTGTTGGTTATCACATTCTTGCTATGCGTTTAAACTACTCCAGCCTGACCATTATTGCCATTATCTTTGCCTCTGTCCTGATGATCCAGGCATTTCAAAAACTTTATGCATTGATGCTTACCAATCCTTTGTATAGCAAAATCAGATATATCTTTGGATATAAGGAAAACCAAAATTTAATTGAATTTCTTATGCTTAAATATTGTTTGCAAGTTATTGTCATTTCTTACGGCCTCTATCTTATTGGGGAGAGCATGGGATTTGTAAGTTATTATGTCACCAAATTTTATCAACCTTTGATTGATGGTTTAGAACTTGGGAATTTTACAATTTATCCTGCACGCATTATTTTAGGAGTGATTGTATTTAGTCTTCTTTTTCTTCTTTGTCGAGCCATCTCAACTTTAATCACACGCTTTCACCAATTTAATGATGAAGATGACACCCAGGTTGCAGTAGCTTCCATCATCAATTATGTTGGATTTGCTTTGGCACTTGTTGCCGGACTGCTTATCTCTGGATTTAATTTTACTGGTTTAGCCATTGTGGCCGGCGCCTTGTCGGTGGGAATTGGATTGGGCTTACAAAGCATCGTCAATAACTTTGTGTCTGGTCTAATTCTTTTAATTGAAAAACCTCTAAAGCCTGGGGATAGAATTAATGTCGATGGGGTTGAAGGTATCGTAAAAAAAATAAGGGTTCGATCAACTCAAATCATTACCCCTGCTCGAGAAGATATCATTGTACCCAATTCCGACCTAGTCACCAGACGCGTAACCAACTACATGTATAGCGACAAGTATCTATCAATTTCTTGCATGGTTCCTGTGGCTTATGATTCCGATGTGTCTTTGGTGACTGATCTATTAATGCAAGCCGCCTGCGCACATGAAGAGGTTATAAAAACAGGTCGAAATAAGCCAACTATCTTACTTAAATCATTTGGAGACTATGGTCTTAATTTTCAATTATCATGTTTGATCAAAGACGCAAATAAAAAATCCACCGTGCAAAGTGATCTTAATTATTCCATTTTGCAATCCTTTAAGGATAATAAAATTGTAATTCCAATACCTCAGCAAAATTTATATTTACATGATGCATAAAAAGATTGTGTTGAGCTAAAATCCTTTTATAATTTGAATGCCCTACAAGGAACCAATCATGAAATCTGAGAAAAATTTTGAAGAAGCTATCAATGAGCTT
Organism: Legionellales bacterium; assembly: GCA_021732495.1. Taxonomy (GTDB): domain Bacteria; phylum Pseudomonadota; class Gammaproteobacteria; order Legionellales; family Legionellaceae; genus UBA2653. Next base: position 16,004 of record JAKFUY010000030.1, read on the forward strand.
GAAAACATTGTAACCATGCTTGAAAAAGGTGATCTACCTTTAGAAGGCACCTTAAAAAAATTTGAGCAAGGCATGCATCTCGCTCAATTTTGTCAAAAATCCCTTCAGGATGCTCAAAAAAAAGTGGAGCAACTCAAAAATGACAATAACCTCGACGAGTAAGATAGAGGCCTTCTTTTCAGATGCCATTTATCAATATAATCAATACTTAGAAGAGTATCTCCATCAGCTTCAATTTCCTGACACCCTTTTACTTGAAGCTGTGCAATATGTGTTAATGACCCCAAGTAAGAAGTTTAGAGCAAACTTGGTTTATGCCACAGGTGCTATTTATAATCTAGATCAAAAAGTTCTAAACCCTATAGCACTCGCCATTGAAATGATTCATGCTTACTCGCTAGTCCATGATGACTTACCCGCCATGGATAATGATGACTGGCGACGTGGTCGCCCCAGTTGTCACAAAGCCTTCGATGAGGCAACCGCTATTTTAACAGGAAACACCCTGCATCATTTGGCATTCTCGCTATTACTTGACGTTTTACCTCAATATTTACCGTCCAATGACACTATTGATATTGTTCAAACCATTATTAAATATATTGGCCCGTCTGGAATACTCAGTGGCCAGAGCATGGACTTGCAACTTCTGAATCAGCCAGGGTTAACTCAGCAAAAACTTACAGAAATTCATCATTTGAAAACCAGTACGCTTCTCCACGCTGTGGTTGAGTCTGTATGGATAGCCGGCAATGGCACCAATGACGACAAACAAAAACTTTATCAATTTGCCATGCATTTGGGGCTTGCTTATCAAATGCTTGATGATTATGGTGACATGTATGTCACTGAAAGCTGGGGTAAAAAACAATCATCCGATGTGATAAATCAAAAAACCACTTATGTAAATTTTTACGATCAATCTGCATTAAAACACGCAATAAAAGCCCAATTCAATGAAGCTACGCTAAGTATTCAACATTTTTGCAACCATGCGTATTTAAATCATCTTCTCATGCAATTGGTTTCCAAAATAAATTCCATCTAACCTAAAAAAGGAGCATTTCATCATGCTAAGTCAACCGCTAATTTTAGCCGCCACCCTTCCTCAACTTGTTAATACTTTTGGAGCGGCTTCAGTTATTTTGTCTCCTATTTTAAACATGCTTTTGTTTGCTGCTGCATTATATTTAATTTTTCATATTTTACATATTGCTCAACAAAACAATTGGTTTAGAAATATTTTTGCAGCCATTGGTGTGCTAAGCTTGTACAATTATATTGTAGATTCTTTATCAAGCAGTAATAATAGGGTACAGAGCCCCATACAAGGATACCCAATACCCTTCTATCCATCGAGTGTTCACACTCACCCGAGCACGCAATCGCGCCAATCCCATATGCACGTCCATTCAACAGTCTCCTTACCATCGACTATTCACACTCACCCATGCACTGGATCGCGCCACACCAATCGTATACACGGCCATTCCGATGACGCTTATGCAGACAATCCGTCGTACACCACCAATCCTATGCGTGACCATGCTACATTCTTTCCCCCGCAGACTGCTAATGCTCACGAGGGCAATCAACCTAGCAACAGGCATGGTCACTAATAAAATTTTCATGGTTTTTTTAAAAAACGTTTGACAATGTCAGATATTCCCCTTAAAATTCGTTTTCTTAAGGGGTTATAGCTCAGCTGGGAGAGCGCTTGCATGGCATGCAAGAGGTCGGCGGTTCGATCCCGCCTAGCTCCACAAAAAACAGGTCCCCATCGTCTAGAGGCCTAGGACATCGCCCTTTCACGGCGGTAACAGGGGTTCGAATCCCCTTGGGGACGCCAGATTTGTTTTTTGTGTTTACTTTTTTATCCAGGTCCCCATCGTCTAGAGGCCTAGGACATCGCCCTTTCACGGCGGTAACAGGGGTTCGAATCCCCTTGGGGACGCCATTAGGCTCAGCTAAATAAATTGTTTTCCCATTGTGCGGAAAACTTCTCAGCAAATAATTTGCCATGCAATCGTATCGCAACATCATCTGTTAAATTAGCTAAACAGTCACAAATAACTCTTTCCAAATCTCCTGTGTTTTTAACCATCAGCAATCGACTGCGACTATAGCTATCTAGCAAACGGTGTGGATTAGACTGTAAGGCACTAAATAAATTGATCAACACATTTTGACTGCCAAATTCTTGCGAACGCGCAGGAGGAGAGTCGATGACATGCTCAAAAACACAGGCGATTAAGAGATCTAATAGTTGTCTGGCTTGTGGCTTTAGTTGTGTTTGATACGCCAATAATGGTGAGCTAAATTGCTCATTTTTATCGATATAAACAGAAGTTACAAAATAATGGACCAAGGCACCGATGGTTTGTTTGCGAACTGCAGGGTGACATGAAAACAAACCCTCCAGAATACGTGAATAATTCAACTCAAAAATTCTAGAAAATAGCTCTTCGAAAATGGGTGCTTCCAGATGATGTCGTGCGATAAAACCTAAATGGATAGCATCCTCTAAATCATGTACACCATAAGCAATGTCATCGGCAATATCCATCAATGAACAATCTAAGCTGTGATGTCCTGCTTCCCCTTGGTATAGGGATTGAAATACATCCCGGTCTTCTTTAGAAAAAGGCGTTAGGATCCAATCCACCAATTCTTGATTAAAATCATAATAGGATTTTACAGGAATCCATTTTTCTCGATTTTGATGTTCAATCAAACGTGGTAACTGAATGTCAGGCTGAGTCTGAAGAAGTGTTGAACGAGAGACCGGATACTTCAAAATACCTAATAAAGTTCTGCGGGTTAAATCCAAACCAAAGGGCTCATAGGCCGTCTCAAGATTAGAAACCAGATGCAGGGTCTGAGCATTGCTTTCAAATCCACCATAGGATGCCATTAGTGCATTTAAGGCGGCTTCCCCTCCATGACCAAATGGTGGATGCCCAATGTCATGCAGTAAACAGATGACATCTATTAAATCTTCTGTTGGCAAGTTCGCCTTTATCTCAGCGTTGTCTATAGAACAATGGAGATGTCGCACTAGACTGGTGCCAATGGAAGCTACTTCTAAAGAGTGTGTGAGGCGGGTACGATGAAAGTTTCCGGCATGTCCTCCATAAATTTGGGTTTTTTGCTGTAACCGCCGAAAAGCAGCACTATGAATCACCCGCGTTCTATCACGCTCATAGGGTGTGCGAAAATCATTGGGGCCCCGTTGTCGTTGTTGTCCAGATAATCTTAAAGTCCACACAGAAATAATTCCTTCCATTTAAGCTCAAGTTTAATAAAATTTTGCGGCTAATTAAAATATACCTCAAAGATAGGATTGTATCATGAAATATAAAATGGTCTTCATTTTGCCTGCATTAAGTGTTCTGGCCGCATGCAGTACCGTTAACGTTCCCAATGCAGAAACGAAAGAATGGATATATCCTGTTAAAAGTTCTTATGATCAAGAGTTATCTGAAACTTACCATTCAGAACCTAAGGCATTACCAAAGTTTGTGAAAACAGCCGAAGTTCCCCAGACCCAAGTGAGTGCTAAAAATGTAGATGTCTCTTGGGTAAAGCAACAAAACCCAAAAGGAACCACGATTTTAATTGCATCGGATGACCAACCATTGCCTGTCAGTATGTCATTAATGGATACACCAAAAGATCAACGCTCGGCTGCGTTAAAGTATGACCAAAACGGAAAACCTCACTACTCTGGTGTATATGGCAGTTATACAGATAAGGAATCGGCAGAACTTGCCTTAAACAAACTTCCTGAAAATTTAAAGAGCAATGCAAAAGTGGTTAATTGGAGCGATATGCAACAATTACATTATGATTAAGCAATACTTTAGTGCTCAATAATCTCTAGATTAAACTGAGCATCCACAATGGTTGGTTCTGCGCCGGGGGTAATGGTCAACTGCACAACTTTAAAATCATACTGTTGCTGCATCGCCCAAAGCCATTGCATAAAGGATTGCTCCTCCACATGAGTCACTTTTGCTTTCAATTGACTATGATTGAGCTCTTCTAATTGAATATCATGGTATTGTGGCAACAAATCATGCCAATTCTTGCTTAAAATCCCCATGAACTCTGACACATCAATAAAACGCGTTTGATGCTCCCAGTGGGCCGGCAAGGCTTTTAAAACCTGAATCTGATGCAGCTGCTTGGCTAATGCCTCTTGTTGAATTTTCAATGGCCAAGAAAGGCCACTTAACCACATCCACCATGTAAGAATAAATATCAAACCAACGGCAATCGAAAAAAGATGGGGTAAATATTGTGGATTTATTTTTAACTGATTCATCACAAGCTCCTTAAATCCAAATTGGCTTTGATACTATTTTGTTGCACCAAGACCTGAGATTGTTCAACACGGATGTGAGCTTGCATTAAGTGTTTTTTAAACATTTGAAAAATGCGCGTATCCGATGCTTCAACCACCAATTTTAAATGCTCTTGGCTATAATCAAAATGCTTGACCACAATTCCAGGCAAACTTGCCTTTTGTAAAGAGATGAAAAGGCCCCAGAATTTATTTTTCTCCACTTGATGCCGCTGATAGGTCGCTAGTTTTAATTCTAAATCATCAGTCGGTTGCTGAGAAAAAGACTGGATAATATGCTTATTATGGGCGTAGTTGCGCATGTTTTTTACAAAAAAGCCCATAAAACCAAGAATACTCACAGTCAATAAACCCACAGAACATTTAATAAAAAGAGATTCTATACGCTTTTTTTGCATCCATTCCACATGCTGAAAAGATTTTGGACGCATGCTGATATCAACCAATCCCTGCGTTTTTAATCGATGAACCAACCATTGAGGTACTGATGTATGAATAGGATGATAAGACATATCATTGATAGCTTGTTGACTATACAAATCAGTCCCCTGCGCAAGCTTAAACCGTTGCGTTTGCAATAAGGACTTGGGTACGAAACCTTGAAAAATCTCACTATTGGCAATAGCATCCCCATTTTCTAAGCATACAACCTGGTTTGATTGCAATGCAAACCAATCCAAGGTCACACCCATCACAGGCACTTTAAGGCTTTGCCATTTAAGCAAAGACTGCTGAAAATGATGTCTATCAATTAAAACCACTTCATACTTTGAGGTGGTTTTTTTTTGTTCTTGGATTTGATAAAAACAATGTAAATGTGAAAACTCTTGCGTCAGTTGATCTTCTAGAATGGAGGCAATGGCAGGCAAAATATCTTTACGACTTACTTTTGGTAACGAAACATGGTGAATACTCGCAATTTGACTGGACAGTATGAGCCAAATTTCATGCCCTGCTTGCACATACTGAAGAATATCTGGCAACCCAATCGTAAGAAACTGCAGTTGGCCATCATCCAACACTACTTGCCACTGTAAAAGATCGAGTGACTGGGGCCAGTGTAAATCATCTTGAAAGATATATAACATGCACAAATTCTAAACCTTGGATTGAATAGCACTACCTAACAAATAGACCGCCAAGCCATACAATGGGCTTGAGTTATAAGTTAAGATCACATAAAAATTGGGGTAGCCAATCCAGTATTCATTGGCTTTTTGGTGACTCATCATCATTTCAATCAATCCAGCCTGAGTAGGATTATCCCAAGTAAATTTCTCTGGTTGTATACCACAATGCGCCAAATACGTCCGGGTATATAACGGCTTTTTAGCATTCACATCTAAATTCCGACAATGAAGATATTTCACCACTGCTTTGGAAGCAATATTTTGATGGGGCTTCCAGCCATGATGATTCAGATAGTTAGCCACACTGACAATAGCATCGTCTGCATTATTGATAATATCTGGCGCCCCATTCCCTTTATAGGATACCGCCCAACGACGGTAACTGCTTGGCATAAATTGACCTTGTCCCATAGCACCTGCATACGAGCCTATCTGTGTAGAGGGATTTAAATGAAAATCTCGACACATTAATAGATACTCACGCAATTCATATAAAAAATACGGAGCGCGTTTTGGGTAATAAAAAGCTAAAGTCGATAAAGCATCCAACACTCTAAATTGACCTTGTTGACGACCATAAGTCGTTTCAACCCCTAAAATACTCACAATAATGTTTGCAGGAACACCATATTTTTTTTCAGCAAAAGCCAAAACTCCGGCATGTTTGTGCCAGAATTCAACGCCTTGATTGATGCGTTGTGATGTTAAAAACAAAGCTTGATAGACATCCCAAGGTTTTCCCTCATAAGGAGTGTTCATTTTCTCGACAATAATAGGTTGGTAGTGTGCTTGGCTAAGGATATGTCGAACTTGCCATGGGGTAAAATGGTCTTTTTTTACCATCTCTTCAATAAAATGTTGCGCCTCTGGACGCGCTAATATTGAGTCTTGTGCATAGGCCGTGCACACCAGCATAAAACTCACTAAAAAGCCCATTAATCTCAACAACATGTTTTATTTCTCCTTTATAGTACTGGCTCTAATTATCACATAGAAGATACCTTCCATCATCATATAATTTAGGTTTTTTGGGATAAGTCTTTTGTGAACCTGGAAATTCAGTTAGAATAATGTTCAATTTTATTGTTAACGTATTAATATTTTGAAAACACTGTCTAATATACGAAATTTCTCAATTATAGCACACATTGATCATGGTAAATCCACGCTGGCAGATAGATTTATTCAGCACTGCGGCGGATTAACCGAACGTGAAATGTCGGCACAAGTTCTAGATTCGATGGATATTGAAAAAGAACGCGGTATTACTATTAAAGCGCAAAGCGTTTCTCTTCAATATCAATCCAAAGATGGCAAAACATATTTACTTAATTTCATTGATACACCAGGCCATGTGGACTTCAGCTATGAAGTCTCGCGATCATTAGCAGCCTGTGAAGGGGCCCTATTGGTGGTTGATGCCGCACAAGGTGTAGAAGCACAAACCGTTGCCGTTTGTTACACCGCTATCGAGCAAGGACTGGAAGTTTTACCCATATTAAATAAGATTGATTTAAGTCAGGCAGAGCCTGAGCGTGTGATTCAAGAAATTGAAGACATTATCGGCATTGATGCCCATGATGCCATTCGTGCCAGCGCTAAAATTGGATTGGGTGTGGAAGAGGCCCTGGAAGCTATTGTTCAGCACATCCCTCCCCCTCAGGGTGATATCGATGCCCCTTTACAAGCCTTAATCATTGACTCTTGGTTCGATTCCTATCTTGGAGTGGTCTCTTTAGTGCGCGTGATGAACGGTCAGCTGCAAAAAGGCGATAAAATGCGAATCATGTCGACGGGTCGAAGCTATGATGTCGATCAAGTCGGAATCTTCACCCCCAAGCGCACAGCAAAAAACAAATTAAGTGCCGGTGAAGTCGGTTATGTCATTGCTGGAATTAAAGAAATTTTAGGAGCCCCTGTCGGTGACACCTTAACGCTTGAAAAAAATCAAGCAGAGCATTCTTTGCCTGGTTTTAAAAAGGTAAAACCCCAAGTGTATGCTGGCTTATTTCCTATCAATGGCGATGATTTTGAGTCATTTCGAGAGGCGTTGGCAAAATTAAGCCTTAATGATGCCTCCTTATTTTACGAGCCCGAGTCATCAGAAGCCTTAGGATTTGGCTTTCGCTGTGGCTTTTTAGGCCTACTGCATATGGAGATTATTCAAGAACGGTTAGAAAGAGAGTACCAGCTTGATTTAATTTCTACAGCACCAACGGTGGTTTATCAAATTGACACCACTAAAAATGAAGTTAAATTGGTAGACAACCCTGCGCATTTACCACCCGTTCAACAAATTCAACAAATGTATGAACCCATCGTCAGAGCCAATATTCTTGTGCCTCAAGATTACCTGGGCTCTGTCATTGGTTTATGTATAGAACGACGTGGTATTCAAGTGAATATGACCTATAGTGGGCGGCAAGTTGCAGTCACTTATGATATGCCAATGAATGAAGTGGTCTCTGATTTCTTCGATCGCCTCAAATCCATCTCTCGGGGTTATGCGTCTCTCGATTATAATTTTATTCGCTTTGAACCAGCCGATTTGGTTAAAATGGATATTCTTATCAATGGTGACAAAGTCGATGCTTTGGCAGTCATCCTGCATCGAAGTCACGCACAGTATCGTGGACGCCAATTGGTTGAGAAACTAAGAGAGCTCATTCCCAGGCAAATGTTTGATATTGCTATTCAAGCAGCACTTGGCAGTCATGTTATCGCTCGACAGTCAGTCAAAGCCTTACGTAAAAACGTTACAGCAAAATGTTATGGCGGGGATATCAGCCGTAAACGTAAATTATTAGAAAAACAAAAAGCCGGGAAAAAACGCATGAAACAGCTTGGACATGTTGAGATCCCACAAGAAGCTTTCATGGCTGTATTTAAATCCGATAATAAAAATAAATGATAAGGTTAATACTATGAATTTTGCGTTATGTCTACTCATCGCCATTGTGATAAGCGGCTTAATCTGTTTGGCCGACCTGATTTGGCTTAAACAATATCGCCTGGCTGGAAAAGATCGACATTGGATCATTCGTGAATCCTATTCTTTTTTCCCTATCCTAATTATTGTGCTGGGATTACGCTCCTTTCTTGTTGAGCCCTTTAGAATTCCGTCTCCATCTTTAGAGCCTACCTTAATGATAGGTGATTTTGTGGCCGTCAATAAGTATATTTATGGGATTCGACTTCCTGTGATAGAAAAGAAAATTCTCGCTATTAGCGAGCCCAAACGGGGTGATATTGTGGTTTTTCGCTGGCCACCTAATCCTAAATTCGATTTTATCAAAAGAATTATTGGTCTGCCGGGAGATAGAGTTGCCTATCACAATAAGCAATTGTTTATCAATGATACCCCTGTGGCATTAAAACCCACGTCATTGAGTTTTGATAAAAACAACAGCAATATTCAGGAATTCATCGAAAACTTACCTGGAGCTACCCATCATATTTTTCAAAGAAACAATATTGACTCTTTTGATTTTGAAATTAATGTACCCAAAGATAATTATTTGGTGATGGGTGACAATCGAGATGATAGCGCAGATAGTCGTTATTGGGGATTTGTGCCAGACGCATTTTTAAGAGGCAAAGCGTTTGCGATTTGGATGAGCTGGGATGCTGAAAAATATCGAATTCGCTTCAACCGCATTGGCACAGTGATTCATTAAGATGCGACAACTTGCAGAGCTTCAACATAAAATTGGCTATCAGTTTCAAAATGAGGCCATATTGAAACTGGCCTTAACACACCGCAGTGCAGAACCTATCCACAATGAACGTCTTGAGTTTATCGGCGATAGTATTGTGAACCTTATTGTTGGCGAAGCCTTATTTCATGCCCATCTCAGCGAACCTGAAGGAGAGCTCAGTCGCTGGAGAGCGGCTTTGGTACAAAGAGAGACTTTGGCAGATTTAGCAACCGCCTTGGACCTACAAAAATTTATCATTGTTGGCCCTGGAGAGAAAAAAATGGGGGGGCACGAGCGTCCATCTACCCTTTCTAATACTTTGGAAGCTATTTTTGGTGCACTTTATTTTGATGCTGGCTTTGAAAAAACCAAAGAAATTATTTTAAATCTCTATGCAGATCGACTGAGTGTCACTCATATTCAAAATATCCAAAAAGATCCTAAAACCTTATTGCAAGAATGGCTGCAAGCGCGGCAATATCCATTGCCAACCTATGTCGTTATTGCCACCCATGGCCAAGACCATGACACTCTATTCCAAATCTCTTGTGAGCTTTCTCCATTAAATTTAAGCGCTGTTGGTGAAGGCTCTAGTAAAAGAAAAGCCGAGCAAGATGCGGCAAAAAATATGTTATTACGATTAACTTAGTACAAAGCACTTGTAATGGGACGACTCATCTCTTAAGATATTTTTATTTCTGAAATGAAATTATGCTTGTCATTGCTACACATAATGATGATAAATTCCGAGAGATCCAACAGATTTTATCTCCTATTGATTGTCAAAGTGCTAAAGATTTTCATATCCCCTCTCCTGAAGAAACCGGCAGCACTTTTGTTGAAAATGCGCTTATCAAAGCCAGGGCGTGTTCAACTGCAACTCAATTACCTTGTATTGCAGACGACTCTGGTTTAGTGGTGCCCTCATTAGAAGGGAAGCCGGGCATCTATTCAGCGCGCTTTGCCGGAGCTTTGGCATCCAGCGCTGACAATCGGAAATTGCTCTTAGATATGATGATAGATTTCCCTATCCACAAGCGGCACGCCTATTTTTATTGTGCTACAGTATATATCGCCTATCCCGAAGATCCGACTCCTCTTATTGCACTAGGCCAATGGAGTGGTGTCATATTAAATGAAGAACGCGGACAAAATGGATTCGGATATGATTCATTATTTTATTTGCCTCAGCTCGAACGTACAGCAAGTCAGTTAACCCCTGAAGAAAAAAACAAGTTGAGCCATCGTGGCCAGGCTTTAAGCGGTCTTGTTCGTCAGCTGAAAGCTGTATCATGATGTCGCTACCAGCATGTCAAGATGTAATTGCCTCTACGCCAGCTTGGACCAATAAAAACCTTTATAGGGAAGCCTGTCAACTTCAAGCCCATGAACAATGGGCTAAAGCCTCCAACTTGTTTTATTATTTAAGCATCCTATACCCTGATTTACATCAAGCAAAATTTAACCTAGGGATATGCCAAATGCAATTAAAGTATTGGCAAGGTGCAGAGTATTCATTTTTGTCACTGGCAGACCCTCAACACCCCAGCCCTGATTTATTATGCAATCTAGCGGTTGTCTATTGGCAAAGCCATCAAATTAAATCGGCTTTACGGCTTTTTAAATTTATTCGCAAAAATTTTCCTCACCACGTGGATACACTTGAAAATTTAGCCGCCTTTTATCTTCAATTTAAACGCCTGCCGCGTGCCATTCAAATTTATCAAGATATCTTGCGCTTTAATCATAAGCACACCGAAGTTCGCTTTAACTTAGCGACCTGCCTACAGCAGCTTGGCGTTTATGACGAGGCAATCATACATTATCAAAAGATTTTACACGTTCATCCACAATATTATGATGCGCTCTATAATTTAGGATGCCTCTATTACACGCTAAAGGACTGGAAAGCAGCTAAATTTTACTGGTATCGTGGCTTGGAACTCAAGCCCCAACAAAAAAGTCTGAGATTCATGTATCAACAAGTAGCGTCAGGTGAGTTCGATTTAGTTAACCATCGTTTTTACGTTCAAGATTTATTCAATCATTACGCTGCATCCTACGATCAGCACATGCAATGCACCCTGGATTATCAACTACCTCCGTTTTTAAAAAAATATCTTGCAACAAACTGCCAGCTCAAACAATTTATAAAAACCTTAGACATCGGCTGTGGAACTGGACTATGTGGCGAAGTGTTATCGTTGTATTCCGAGCAATTAATAGGCATTGACCTTTCTGAAAATATGATCGAGCTGGCCAAAAAAACAGGGCACTATCAAAAGCTTTATACCGATGATGGCATCCATTTTCTAGAACATACCCAAGAAGGATTTGATTTGGTGGTAGCCATGGATGTCACCCCCTATATTTATGACTTAAGGCAATGGCTAGAAAGCATACAAGCACACTTAAATCCAAAAGCAGACCTAATCTTCTCCATTGAGGTCAGTACATCAGAATGCGCAAAACTTGAGGCCACAGGTCGCATCAGCCACTCACCCCATTTAATCCACTTGTTTTGCCAGCAATTACAACTGCGTGTTATTGATGAAAAAGACGTTTTCACGCGCCTCCAGAATCAGATACCGATTCTGGAACGTGTGTATCATTTAAAAAAAGCTTAGAAGGGCACATTCAATTGTGCATCGATATGCAATAATCTATCTTTAAATATGCCTTGAATTCTTTTTAGTGCGGCCTCATCGGTCGCCTCAAATCGAGATACCAAACATGGAGACGTATTTGAAGCACGAACCAAACCCCAGCCATCAATAAATTCTAAGCGAATACCATCAATAGCCACGAGTTCAGCACCATCAGGCAAGGTCATTTGTGAAATCTTGTCCATAAACCCAAACTTTTTATGCTCCTCAATTTCAATTTTAATCTCTGGAGTAGACAGGGGATTTTCAGGCAAAGTATCTAAAAGATGCTGCATGTTGGTATAACGACTTAAAATTTCAAGCAATCGACATGCACTGTAAATACCATCATCAAAACCAAACCATCGGTCTTTAAAAAAGATATGCCCGCTCATTTCACCAGCCAATTCAGCGAGCTCTTGCTTCATAATGGCTTTCACTAAAGAATGACCTGTAGGTGACATTACCGGACGACCACCTGCTTGAGCTATCACCTCTTTTAATTGTTTTGAACATTTAACATCAAAAACAATAGTGGCATTGGGTTTTCGAGAGATCACTTCTTTGGCAAAAAGCATCATCAACCGATCAGGCCATATAATTTCACCCTGTTGGCTAACCACTCCCAATCTATCGGCATCACCATCAAAGGCGATCCCAAGATCGGCTTGATGCAAAGCCACAGCTTGTTGCAAACTCACTAAATTTTCAGGAATAGTCGGATCAGGGTGATGGGCAGGGAAATTTCCATCCACCTCATCATATAAGCCAATAACTTCACAGTTTAAATCTTGGAATAGTTTAGGTCCTACGACAGCACCAGCACCATGACCATAATCAATGACCACTTTTAAACGACGCTTTAATTGAATATCCTGCAAAATATACTGAATGTATGGGGTTAAAACATCAACCGATTTGCGCTTGGAATCCTCAATGGCAACCATTTGTCCCACAGGCAATTGCTGAGTGATTGCTAAAATTTCTGAAATTTCTTGTTGCGCAAGTGTTTTTCCTGCCAATACCATTTTCAAGCCATTATAGTTTTTAGGATTATGGCTTCCTGTCACCATTAAACCGCTATCATTATCAGTAAAGTGGGTTCCAAAATACATTAAAGCTGTTGGCATCAAGCCAAGTTCAATCACATTAATGTCACAAGATTGCAAACCATAAGCCAAGGCTTGTGAGTAAGCAACACTAGTTAAGCGACCATCCCATGCTAATAACACCTGCGATTGATTTAATTTTTTCAACATCTGAGCCAGTGCTACCCCTAAGGTAAAATAGGTGTTTTCATTTAATTGGCTATCGACCAAACCACGAATATCGTAAGCTCTGAATATGGTTGGCTCACAAGAGACCATTTGATATTTTTTTTGCATTATAATCTTCCTGAACTTCCAAAACCGCCCACACTTCTTTCAGTCGCATGAAATGTATCCACAAATTTAAATTGCGCACGTACCACGGGTACGATGATCAACTGTGCAATTCGTTCTCCGGGTTGAATCTCATAGGCGACATGATGACGGTTCCAGCATGAGACTTTAAGCTCACCTTGATAATCAGAATCGATAAGGCCCACCAAATTGCCTAACACAATCCCATGTTTATGACCAAGTCCTGAACGAGGCAACAGCATGGCTGCATAGGATGGATCTGCCAAATAAATAGCAATGCCTGTCGATAATAACTCGACTTGACCAGGCTCTATCCGAATGGGTTTGTCCGAGCAAACACGCAAATCCAATCCAGCTGACCCATCACTCGCATAAGTAGGGAAAGGAATTGAATCCCCAATTTTTGAATCCAATATTTTAACTTGAATAAATTGTTCCATCTGTATCATCCTAATCTTGTAAAAATACCTTAAATATTTCAGTCAACCGAGCTGATAACTGAATTTTGCTCTGTTCTGGAAGCTCAAGTATTGCATCATTTGTAATGACCGTTAATGCCGAGTTTGCTTGTCCAAACACCCGTTGGTAGCCGACAAGATTTGCAATAATCATATCTGCTTTTTGCTGCAATTTCTGTTGCGCATACGCCACCAGGTTCTCTGTCTCTGCGGCAAAACCAATGACTTTTTTAGCAATCCCGCTTTTTTTAACTTCGCTCAGGATATCAGTGGCCGCAATCATTTCCAAGTTTAAAGCCAAGCCGGCCTTCTTTTTAATTTTCTGCGTTTGCGGCTTCGCTATCGAAAAATCACAAACAGCTGCCACCCCAATAAAACAATCCCCATCTTTCAAGCATGCAAATACTGCATCTCGCATTTGTTGTGCTGTTTCTACCTGAATGCAAGTAACATCAGGTGGGCAAGACAGGTGCGTAGGACCGGCAATTAAAGTAACTTTGGCTCCCGCAAATGCCAATACTTCCGCGAGTGAAAACCCCATTAAACCTGAACTTTGATTACTAATATAGCGCACTGGATCTATCGGCTCACGTGTCGGACCTGCTGTGATAACAAATGATTGTCCCTGCAATAATTGGTAGGTTGGATAGACCTCTAAAGCATTGAGAATATATTCAGGTTCACGCATTCGCCCAAAACCAACATCACCACACGCTTGAAGTCCGGCATCAGGTCCTATAAAAATGATGCCTCTTTGCTTTAAACATTCATAATTGGCTTGTGTTGCCGCATTCTGCCACATATTGACATTCATGGCCGGGCACACCAAAATCGGTTTTTGCACCAT